>JALNXT010000251.1 GCA_023230245.1 Candidatus Cloacimonadota bacterium | reverse complement strand
TTCCTTTTTTGAACCCTATCCTTTCAGCCTGCAAATCCCCGATACCTACCGCATCTTTTCCAACGATTCCAAGGGCAATTTTCTCAGTTTCCTATACCGTGCCAAGATGCAAAACCGCGAAATCCCAGATAAGTATGTATCAGTATATTATGAATCTATGCCCGAAGACAAGCTGGACATGAACTGGTTGATATCCAAGCGTAAAGAAATAGGCATTAAGCACTTCGAAGGGGATGAATTCGATGCCGATCTGATCCGTAAAGAACCCTTCAACTTCGGGAAATATAAGGGCTATCGCCTTTTGGGTGCCTGGAAGAACATGAAACTCGCCATCGGTGGCGGATTTCAGAGCTTCGCCTTCTGGGACGAACAAAGTAAGACCGCATATATCATAGATAACATTGTATATTTCCCTGCGGGCGATAAACTCCCCATCCTGGTGGAATTATACACTATCTCCAATTCTTTTAAGGTAAAATGAAAACTAAACTGCTGCTATTTGCCGTACTGCTGATTATCCTCAGTTCCTGCGCTGCGCCTAAAGCAGGTATGTCCTTCAACACGGACGACAAATCCAAGCCCAATTTAGTATCTATTTATTACTATTTTGCCGCTTCTTTCCTGCATTATGGCGGCGACTATTTGTCTGCCAGAGATTTGTATCAGCTTGCTTTAGATCAGGATAGACAAAGTACGCAGATTCAGAAGCAGATACTTATCAACAGTGCCTATGCCTATATCAGTGATCAGCAATCGGCAGAAGTGACGTTGTCGGAATTTGACAAAGCACGTGCCACGATGAGCCTTGATTTGGATTTGCTAAATGCTGCGTATAGCGTTTATACCCAAGCCGAAGACAAGGAAAGTATGCAGTGGGTGATCGACGAAAGCATCGCGAGATACCCTTCCTGCCGTGTTTATTTACAGAAGTTCTATTTGGATTTTGCCAATCTGGGCAGCAAGGACACCAAGTATCTGGATAAAGCATACAAATATGCCGGTAAAAACGTGGATGATCTTATTCTAACCGCGCGCATGTTTGCTCTGCTAAATCCCAAACGTGCCATTGCCATCCTGAAAGAAGCCAAGCGTATAGATCCCAAGCCAGAGATAGATAACTTGTTGAACGAGCTTTATTTCACCTCTGCTTCCGAGAAAGATATTCTCTCGCTTTTTAGGTCTTATAGCTACCCCAGCGATAAAGATGCGATGGATAACTTCCTGCTAAATGCCAATAAAGCGCAGTCTATGCCCATTATTATTAGCCTTCAAAATGAAATACTGGCTACTAAGGATGCTGCTTTACTAGATAAACTGGCTTTCACCGCTTACATGCAAGACGATGTGGCTACCCTGAACCGCGTGCACACTGTGCTCACAGCCAAAATCCCTGAACCAGAAGAAGATGCAAGTGTTGCCATCTTTTTACTTGCGGAATCCCTGTTTGCAGAGGAGATGGCTGCACCCCAAACTTTTGGGGATATGCTGTATGGGGTTCAGGATGTGGATGATATGATGCTCTATAGGACACTGCGCTACACCATGAAACTACAAAACCCGGATATCCTGATCTTCACGAATTTCTATGATGAACTGGTGGAAGCCTGCCAAAAACGACTTCCTGAAGGTGCGCTGTCCAAATATATCATCACCGCTCAACTTGATACCCTTGCCACCGATCCTGCCATCACCGCAGCCCGCGCAGAGCTAAGCAGCTATTATGTGGAGCTTAACCGTGGCTACGAGGCAGATTGGATAAACTGTTTAACCGATATTCAGCTAAGAAACTTGCCCGAGGAAAGGATACCGTTGCTCCGCAAAGCAGTAGAGAAGTTTCATAATAACCCTATATTCCTAAATGACTTGGGCTATAGTTTGCTTGAGTTTCCCGCTTCTTGGGACGAGGCAGGAGAGCTGATTGCCACTGCGGTGGAGCTTGAGCCAAACAATGCCTATTATCAGGATAGCATAGCATGGTACTACTACTTGAAGAATGATTTTGCGAAAGCTTTGAAACACGTGGAGATACCCATGAAAATGGACAATATCCCCGGTGAAATTGCCTATCATATCGGCATGATTCTTCTTACAGATAACCAAATTGAGACGGCTAGCTACTATTTTAAAACCGCTATCGACGATGCCAATTTCCCACTCTATCAGCAAAAAGCTAAGGAACAACTATCCAAAATAGGCATAGAGCCTTAAAGAAATATCACGTTCTTATTATTTAGCAGCCTCGCGGAGCGCATCCAACATTGCCTTGGATTGGGAGCACTTCTGCCAGATAAATGCTCCTTTTTCGCAAGGGTAATCTGCACATTCTGCACAGGTTGCATAGCCCTTTTCAACAGCACACAAGCGTATTTCACACACGATGCAGAATCCGATATGCTTACCTTCAGCTCGGCAACCATCACAATCCAATTCTGAGAGAGGTTTCTCTACGCCGTAATTTTGCTTGAAACTGTCAGCCATTTTTTGCTTCAATAGCAAATCGTTAGTTTGAGTAGCAATATAGGCATCACAAACGCGGCAATCAATGCCACAGGGAGCAATTAGTTTGTCCATATAAACTCCTGTTACTTATATCCATCTTTGTCCGGGTATCTTGCCTGCTAACCGAACCTGTCTCAAACCTGATCTAAAGCTTAGTTGATCGGGGTTTATCCCGATCAGATCCCGATCAGATCCCGATCGGACCCCCTTCGGCTTGCAAGGGAGCGGCAAGATGATTATTCGCCTTTGTTAAAATCTCTGTTTTCTTCCCTTTGCTGCTGTTCTTGCAGCTTGGCAGCGGTATCTATCAGCTTGAGAAACTCTGCTCGATAGCCTTCCACATCTTTTCCAATATTATTCTTGGCAAGCTCTTTCACCATATCCCAGGTGAGGGCAGCCTTATATTCGCTATTTTGCAGCATCATTCCATAGCCAAGCACGGCGGTGGAAAACAGATAGGTCTCAGAGCAGTCATTTAGTGCTTTGGTAACGTTTTTAACCGGCACATCGAAGGGAATGCTTAGGTCTTTATCAGGCAGCTTGTAGCGTAGCTTAACGGTCATGATTTCGGGAGATTTGCGAGCTTCATCGCTTATCTTGATCTCCTGGTATTTCAGCGGAATCTCTCCGGGAAAGCTTTCCTTGGAATCGGCAGGGATAATCTCATAAATAGCCGTTACGGTGTGCCCAGCACCCAATTCACCGGCATCCTTGGTATCATCCACAAAATCTTCATCACGCAGCAGGCGGTTTTCATAACCCACCAAGCGGTATGCCTTCACGTGGGCAGGATTGAATTCCACTTGCAGCTTCACATCCTTGGCAATGGTGTAGAGCGTGGAAACCATCTCGTTCACCAGCACCTTCTTGGCTTCCTGAATCGTGTCTATATAAGCGTAGTTGCCATTGCCTTTATCGGCTAACAGTTCCATGCGGTTATCTTTGTAATTGCCCATGCCATAGCCCAATACGGTAAGGTAAATACCTTTCTTGCGGTTGGTTTCTACCAGCTCGGTCATGGCTGCATCAGACGATGCACCCACGTTAAAATCGCCATCGGTGCAGATGATGATGCGGTTGTTGCCGTCTTTTATCAGGTTTTCGGTGGCAATTTTGTAGGCAAGCTGGATGCCAGCTCCTCCCGCTGTGGAACCGCCTGCTTGCAG
>JALNXT010000394.1 GCA_023230245.1 Candidatus Cloacimonadota bacterium | reverse complement strand
CCTCGACCGTAATGGTAGCTTGCAAGGGATTGCCATAGGGGTCTTTAACCGTGCCGTGGATGCCATAGAGGGCTTGTTCTGTGTAACTTAGCAGGGCTTCGTAGTTGTAGTTCCAGTAGCTTGGCATAGTGGAGGCAGATGGCATCTTGGCGTTGGAACACTCGATGGTTACTTCGCGCCCGTTGCGGGTGTAGTTCATCCAGTCCTGACGACCTCCGGCGATACTATACCAGGCAGCACCATTGGTGATACCGTTGGAACCAACACTGGTGAAGTAGCCGCTGGGACCGTTTGCCTGTGCCTTCGAGGCATAGACAAGGCTGGAAGTAATAAACCAATCATCGTCTGGATGCAAGGTATAGGTGTAATCCCAAGGATAATTGACCACTTCTGCGCCGCCATGATAATTGATGCCAAAGACGAAGCTGTGGGCATTGGCAAAATCCATCATCAGTTGAGTCTCGGTTTGGATGGCTCCGGTGTTTAGACTGCCGTCGTAATTGGGATAATTGCGGTTGAGGTCGATGCCGTTCTGATTGGCGCGGCGAGCACCGGAAAGAGTAGAGTTCCCACCGTAGTAAGTGCCATCTGGATTGGTGTTTGGGCCAATGTAGAGTTCCATGTTATTTACGATGTTGGTGAGGCGGGGGTCTGTTCCATATTGGCTTAGCAGCGTGTCTATAAAGCGCAGCAGGATCATATAGCCGGTTACTTCATCGCCATGCATGGTGCCGGTGTAAAGGATTTCAGGTTCTTTTTCTTCTGTGGCCACGTTGTGTGAGATCTTGGCTACCAGGATGGCTCGTCCACCTACGGTTGTACCCACATTCACGATCTGGCAGAGATTGGGATAAGTGCTGGCAAAGCCGTTCATCATCGCCACATAGGCATCGTAGGTGGGGTATGTGTCCCATGCACGTAAATCTCTTTGATTGCCGCTCATCAGGGCGGGAAATTCAGTGGCAGGAGCGGGAAGGAGCTGGGTTTTGTAGCCCAGCTCTCCAAACGCTTTCCATTCGTCATCATTGGCATAGGCATATACCCAGTTGCCTTTGACGTTATCGATGGAGATAATATTGGTGATATTCTTCAGCTCTGCATTGTTGAGAAGCTCGAAGCGAAAGTAGTATTGAGTCCATTCTTTTGCGCTTAAGCTAAAAGCCAAAGCGAAAAGCAGGGCTAATAAGATGTATTTCCTCATTTTGTCCCTTTAGCGGGTGCATTATTATCGGCTCTGATATAATAGAACATCTTGCTTACATTGGGGTTTATGTTCCACTCAAATGAGCTTGTGGTGCCGATAAGGGTGTATGTGCCATAAGGTTCGTTGCAAGCCCAAATCTGGTAGTTATTGGCATGCGGAACCTCTGCCCATGTTAGCTTGGTTCCGCTAATCGTGCTTTGGATTACGAGCGTTGGTTGGGCTATGGTCACATTTAAGGTTCCATTTAGCGGCACGGGTGTGGTATCTCCATATACAGCTCCAGTTGCCATCGGCATTGTTTCCTGCACAGGATAGACTGTATCTGTGGCATGAGCATAGATTTGGAAGCTAACCGTCTCGCCGGAATTGGCAAGATTAACCACCAGAGTTGTATAAGCAAACGCGCGGTCGATCATCACAATCTCTCCTGTAGCTCTGCACTCGCCATTCACAAAGGCAGCCACCATATCATTAAGCTGAGCAGGAATATTGTCGATAGTTACCACTGCATACACTGTGGCAGGATTGGTGGGGTACACTACAGGTTCCCAAGCTGGCATATCTGTAGGCGTTACGATTATATCCATGTTGTCGCTGGCGTTAAACTCGCCATCGTTTACCGTGAAGGTAATGGTTTCCGTTCCACACCAGTTCTGAAGTGCAGCAAAAGTAACGCTGCTACCACTGATATCGACAGTTACATTGCTGTTGCCGGTTACGCTAAGCGTGATGGGATCGGAATCCGGATCGTTAATGTAAGAGGCAAGACTCTGCACCAGGCTTCCGTTCTTTTCAAAAGTGAAGTTGGCGGGAAGATTTATCTGCGGAGGACGGTTGCCGACGGATACATCCATAGTGGCAGTTACTTCCATAGTTGGATTAATCGGGTCATTGGAATGGATGGTGAGGGCAGCATAATAGCTTCCCACAGCCATGCCAATGGCAGAGAAGTAACCAGTGATAAGCTGGTTTTGCCCGGCAGCGATAGAACCGCTGAGAGGCTGCACACTGAGCCATGTAATGGGTGGTATCGCTTGGGCAACGGTTAGTGTTCCGCTGAGGGTGTGCGGTTCTGCGTTATAATCGTCGCCAACAATTTGGAAGGGTAAATTCATCGTTCCGCCAAAGGACGGGGCGATGCTTACATTGACGGTGGCTGTGGCAGTTTGTTCACCTTGGATTACACCCCAGTTGGAAGATGTCTCTCCAAACCAGTCTATGGTAATGCCATTACCGCTGGTAGGGGTGGGAACAAGGTCGCCGCCGCTACCACCTACGAAGTTAGTAGCACTGTTGACCGTAACTCCGGTGGGGAATGTGACGTTCACGCCTTTTAGCCATTCGGTATCCGTGCTGCCATTGGTAACTATAAATGTCATATTCTGCGTAGTTCCGGGGGTGTAATCCACTGCATCTATAGTAAGTGT
>JALNXT010000250.1 GCA_023230245.1 Candidatus Cloacimonadota bacterium | reverse complement strand
GCAGATGAAACAGAGACCACTCCGCAGTTGTCCGATAAAAGGTATATCCTGTTTTGGGGTTTCGCAGCCAATCAAGCTAATCTGGATGCAGCCACGACCCTTGTTTCCGAAATCTATCCCCGAATCTCCAAGAAACTGGTAGAGAAGGATATTGGCATCACGATCTGCGGAAATGAGCAGCTAAAGAGTGTCTGCGGTGGTAGAATACAATTCGCAGACCTAGCGGAGATGGCTGATGATGCCTTCCCTCAACTGCTAAGCAATGCTCTTTTTGTGCTGCTGCCATTGTCTGTCCCGGATGCGGAAGGACGGGTGTTGCAATGTGCCTCTGCCTGTAAAGCACTGGTATGTACAGATATCAGCATATCAGGCTGGCAATTGGCAGATAACTGCGTAAAATCTGCTTCAAACGCCGAAGATCTTAGCCCTCTGGTTATCCGCTGGATGCAATACCCGCGCGAGGTGGAAGCTTCTGCCAATAACCTAAGGCAATACTGTGAAGCAAACTATCAGAGCAAAGTCTTATCGGACACTATACTAAACACAATAAACACTTGGATAGGTGATAATGACCAATAATGTGCGTCTGGTATTAATCGGTGGAGGTACCTGTTCCGGTAAAACTACCATTGCCCGTGCCATCGGGATGCGGCTGAATGATCTGAAGACGGTGATCATCTCTCATGATAATTATTACAAGGATTTAAGCCATCTGGAGCAAGGTGCGCGCGCTAAAGTAAACTTTGACCATCCCGATTCCATCGACACCCCCTTTTTACTTAGCGATATTGAGAAAATGCTAGCCGGTGACGCGGTGGATATACCGGATTACGATTTTAATACCCACCAGCGAGCGGAGGGTACTACCTGCGTAGCCTTTGCGGATGTGATTATTCTGGAAGGTATTTTCGCGCTGTATTATCCCGAATTGCTGGAACTTTCCGACCTGAAGATATATGTGGACACGGATTCTGATTTGCGCCTGGCAAGGCGGATGCAACGTGACATCGTAGATCGTGGCAGAACCGTGGAAAGTGTTTTAGACCAATACCTGCAAACCGTGAAACCCTCTCACGATGCATTTATCGAACCCACCAAGAAAAACGCCGATCTCATCATTCCCGGCGATAAAGAATTTGACAAAGTGCTATATATGCTAAACGGATATCTGCTTTACGAACTGGTTAGCAGCAGCAAAGCCAAACCCAAAGCCTGATGATTTCGCTTGACAAAAATTAGCAGTCTAATTTTGTGTTTGCTAAAGTAGCACGCGCTGCTTATACTATGAAGTAAACACAAACAGATAATTTATGGAGGTTCCAATGAAACTAAGACCTATTGAAGACCGCGTTGTGGTAAAGCTCCACACCGCTGGCCAAGAAAAAACCATAGGTGGGATTATTATCCCCGATACAGCGAAAGAGAAACCCCAGATGGCAGAAGTTATTGCCGTGGGTACAGATGAAGACCTGCAAAAGATAGTGAAAGTAGGGGACAAAGTCCTTTACGGCAAGTATTCCGGCACAGAAATCGAACTTGATGGTGAAAAGCTGCTTATCCTCTCTAAGAGCGACATACTCGCAATCGTAGAGTAATATTATGGCTATCTTAGAGACGACCACCACCACCTTTGAAAGCGATGTCTTAAAATCCGATCTCCCTGTACTGGTAGATTTCTGGGCACCGTGGTGCGGACCTTGCAAAGCCCTTACACCCATCGTAACAAAGCTTGCCGACGAACTGGTCGGCAAAGTGAAAGTGGTTAAATTAAACGTAGATGATTGCCCCGAAATCGCCGGCAAATATTCTATTATGTCCATCCCCACCCTGTTAATCTTTGTGGGCGGTGCGGTTAGCGATCAATTGATTGGCTTAGTACAAAAAGACAAGATTATGGATAAGCTGAATAAGCATATCTAAACCGATATAAGCCACAACACATTAATGCCCGGAGTATTCTGCTCCGGGCTTTTTTCATCTATGTAATCGCCATCTTTAGCTTTGGATAACGGGGCATTCAGAGGGGCAACGCCGATTTATGAGATAAAAATACAATCCCAGCATACGAAATTTCCCTTTAACTCACAACTACGCAGCGCGATAGTTATGCTAACTTGTCTCAGATCTTTTCGCAGCGTAATTGTAAGCAAAAGTATGCCTTGCTTCAATATCGCTATCATTGCCCACCCATTGCCCTTATTATGGGCAATGATAGGGCAATGCTAGAGAACAAAAAGCATGATACCGCGAAGGGTGCATTTTAGAACATTTTCAGCGAGAACCAGAGAATAATTACCAGAAAATATGCTGTAACTGCCACATTATTCATATCTTGCATTGACTGATATGGTGCTTTCAGATTTATAGGTACTATTCTATACAATTTGAAGGATAAAGATGCAGAAAATCAAGAACATAGCTATTATAGCCCATGTGGATCATGGGAAAACCACTCTTGTGGACGCGATGCTTCGCCAAGCAGGAGTATTTCGCGATAACGAGCGAATGGTAGAGAGAATAATGGACTCTAACGACATTGAAAAAGAACGCGGTATAACCATATTTTCTAAAAGTGCGTCTCTAACATATAGGGATTATAAGATAAACTTGGTGGACACCCCCGGTCACTCTGATTTTGGCGGCGAAGTGCAACGCATCATGAAGATGGTGGATTCCGTACTTCTGCTTGTGGACGCTTTTGAAGGGCCTATGCCACAGACGAAATACGTGCTTAAAAATGCGCTTGAAATGGGCTTGAAACCAATCGTGGTGATAAACAAGATAGATCGTCCCCATTCCCGTGCTTATGACGTGTTAGACATGGTATTCGAGCTGTTCTTGGAGCTGAATGCCACCCATGAGCAATTGGACTTCCCCGTGATTTATGCTTCGGGCAAAGACGGTTATGCAGTGGAAGAATTGAACGATGAGCCTAAGAGTATATTCCCATTGCTGAACATGATAATTGCCGAAGTACCCGATACCAAGGGTGATGTCAGTTTACCATTCCAGATGCTTACCTCCGCAATTGAATACGATAACTACCTGGGTAAAATGGGAACCGGAAAGATCCATAATGGTACCATCAGCCAGGGAGAGGAAGTTCTGCTGCTAAAGCGTAATGACGAAAAGATCCTGTATAAGGTTACTAACCTGTTCACCTATGAAGGCTTGCAAAAGAAAGAGGTGAAAGTTGCCTATGCGGGAGATATCGTCTCTATTGCCGGACTGGAAAAGATTGATATCGGAGAAACCATCGCCAATAAAGACAATCCCGTCGCTTTGCCCAGTATCAGTATAGACGATCCCACCATTGCCATAGAATTTGTGATTAACAACTCGCCCTTTATGGGGAGATCAGGCAAATGGCTAACCTCCAATAAGATATGGGAAAGATTGCAGAAAGAACTGCAAACCAATGTGTCCTTGGTGGTGGAAAAAACTGATTCCGCAGATACCTTTACCGTAAAAGGAAGAGGCGAGCTGCAACTCTCGATACTGATGGAAAGCATGCGTAGAGAGGGATATGAGTTTCAGGTTTCGAAACCGCGGGTTTTATTTAAAGAGATAGATGGTAAAATATGTGAACCCATCGAGCTGGCAGTAATCGACGTAGCAGAAGAATTTGTGGGCACAGTGATAGATATGATGGGCAACCGCAAAGGCGAAATAACCAGTGTGACCGCGCCCACCG
>JALNXT010000249.1 GCA_023230245.1 Candidatus Cloacimonadota bacterium | reverse complement strand
GCTTGTTCAATGTTTGTTACCCCAATAGATTCTCTACGCAATTGGAGAGTGTATCCTAGCGTACCTATCTGCCTTGCCAGCCATTCGCTTAAACTTCTGATATATGTACCCTTGGATACTGTGCAACGATAGCTAAGCTGTGAAGCACTATTGATCATACTCCCATCTTCCCAAGGGATAAACTCGAAGGAACTTATCTTAGTAGCCCGAACAGGCATCTCCATTTCCACCCCGCTGCGCGCCAGAGTATATGCCCTGGTACCACCCAACTTGATGGCAGAATAAGCAGGTACTGGCAATTCAACAAGTGCTAATGCAGTTTGTTTAAGCTTTTCGGTTTCTATTATTTGGCTTGGGACCTCTGCTGTTTTAGTTATAGAACCTTCCGTGTCTCCGGTTTCGCTTTGTGCTCCCAGTTGCACGGTGGCAAAATAACTCTTTTCTTCAGCTTCGATGTATTTAGCCAAACGGGTGTAAGAGCCAATGCAGCAGATTAGCAAACCAGTGGCAAAAGGGTCTAATGTGCCACAATGCCCTATTTTTCTTATCCCAGTTAATTTTCTTAAGCGTCGGATTACATCAAAGGACGTTATGCCCGCAGGTTTATCAATAGCAATGAATCCTTGTATATTGGAGTTCAAAGTGCCTCTGCTAATTTAATGCCTACCCGTATCTTAGCGGCATTTTGGGCTTCAATGTATATGGCGCTCATTGCCAGTAGCGAAAATGTGTTTTCAGTCAAGTTCATATTCCTTCACTGCGGTCTCAAAATCTGAGAGTAGCAAAGCTTTAACTTCTTCGAGCTTGCCTTTAACTGTGCAACCAGAGGCTTGTCTATGCCCACCGCCACCGTAACGGATAGCTATCTTATTTACATCCAGATTCACCGATCTCAAGCTTAGTTTGTATAAGCCAGGTGCGTCTTCGCGAAAGTACACGATGGCATAAAGCCCGTTTACTCCCTGCACCCAACGTGTAATATTCATCACGCTATCAGGGTTCAGGTTGTTACGTTGCATCATTTCCAGGGTGGAAACCATGGTAAGCACTTTACGGTTGAAATGAAGCTCGATGGTTGCCAGAGTCTCCCCAACGTAGCGCATTTCCTCGGCAGAATGGTTCAGAAAATACTCTTTGTACAATACATGGGGTTTTATCCCCAGATCGCACAAATCCGCAGAAAGCTCATAAACAGCGCGGTTTGTGTTTGCATTGGCATAGTTGTTTGTGTCGTTCAGGATAGTGGTATAAATGCAATCTCCCACATACTTACGATCCACTTCAGAGAGTGAAAGTATTTGGGGTTTCAACAGTGCATAGAGGATAGCACCAACAGATACATAAGCAGGTTCTATATAGGCGATATCCGCTTTTATAGGATTGTTTTCCACCACATGATGATCCAGTAAGATCGTCTTAGCTGCCAGATCCACCAAATTGCTCCGCTGCCCAAGTCTATCGTAACTGTTGCAATCTAAGATAAACAGCAAGTCTATCGCAGAGGTTATTGAAGAGGAGTATGTTTTTACGCCACTTCCCTCCATTACATAAGCATAGCGTGAAAGATCGTCTTCATCGGTGTAAATAACGCTATCCTTCCCCAAACCATGTAGCACCCTTTGCAGTGCCAACGCAGCACAAAAGCCATCTCCATCAGGATTAACATGAGTGGTAATGGCTATATCCTGTGCTTCGCCAATCGCCAGCAGGATGTCTTGAGTTATTCTATTCATCGTTATCCTTGGGAAAAATTAATCGCCACAAAGGGCGATTAGTTTGTAATATACAAGCCTGTTGTTACCTAGATAAGGGATTAAAGACCCGATTAGTCTTCGTCTTCCTCATCATCTTCAAAATCTTCGTAGTCGTCGTCTTCTTCTTCATCAAAATCGAAATAATCGTCATCATCCAGATAGTCGTCTATGTCGATATCAGGATCATAATCGGCATCATCACTATAATCATCTTTAAGGGTGGCGAGGAGGGTATCCATCTTTTCTGCGCGATCTTCTGTTTCATCGTAGAAGAAGGACAATTCCGGGATAGTTCTCATAAGTTGTGCTCCTGCAATTTGTTTTTTTAGAAAGCCTGATGATTTGATCAGCAATTCCTTGATTTTATCATGGCTGGCATGGTTGTTGTAATGAGAAAAATACAATTTGGCATAACGTAGGTCTTTCGCCAAAATAACTTCAGTAATCTGAACCCAGTTAAGTTTGGGGTCATTCATTTTTTGAGTAAGCGCAATGTTGAACAGTTTTTTCAGCTCTTCTTGTAATCTTGGAATGCGAAAGGATTTCATTGCAGCTTCTTGCTAACCTCTTGGATTGTATATGCTTCCACCACGTCACCTTCTTTGATATCAGAGAAAGTAGCAAGCGACAGACCACAATCTGTACCGGCTCTCACCTCTTTCACGTCGTCCGCGTAGTGTTTCAAAGATGAAAGGCTATCTTCAATGATCAGAACATCGTTGCGATACAGCCTGATCTTACATTTAGACTGGATAATACCACGATCCACCTGACACCCTGCTATGGTGCCCAGTTTCTTGATTTTGAATACCTGCTTAACGGTTGCCGAGCCAATTACAGTCTCAGTATATTCCGGCTTAAGCATCCCTTCCAGTGCGCTATGGACATCGTCAATAGCATCATAGATAACCTGATATAGCTTTATCTCTACGCCTTCATCTTCGGCTAGTTTCTTCGCCAATTGGCTGGCACGCACATGGAAACCAATGATAATGGCATCGGAGGCTGAAGCAAGCGAAACGTCTGCTTCGTTGATACCACCGACACTTCTGTGGATAATATTTACACTCACTTCATTGTTCGATATCTTCTGGAACGAATCTGCAAGTGCTTCCGCAGAACCATCAGCATCAGTTTTAAGGATGATGTTTAACACGTTTATCTGATCTTCTTTAATCCGAGCAAAGATGTTTTGCAGAGAAGACTTGTTCTGGTATTTCTCCCGTTCAAGGCGTATCTGCTGGCGTTCGGTACTAATGCTTCTGGCTGTCCGCTCGCTATCTACCTGATTTAGCATATCCCCTGCTTTGGGGGCATCGGACAAGCCATATATCTTGGCAACATCGGATGGATAGAGGACTTTGATTTCTCCGCCACGTTCGTTTTCCATCTTGCGGATACGTCCATGGACAGCGCCACAAACAACTATATCCCCACGATGCAGAGTCCCTTCTTTCACAAGCACGGTAGCTTCTGCACCCATGCGAGGGTCTTTCTGGGATTCTATAACGATGGCTGCGCCAGGAACTTCCTGTTTGGCTGTCAATTCCAACATTTCGGCAGTAAGCAGGATAACTTCGATTAAGTTTAAAATACCTTCGCCGGTAACCACTGAGGTTTTACACCAGGAAACATCACCACCATAAGTTTCCAGATAAACTCCCATATCCAATAGTTGAGCAATAACTCTGTCTATATTGGCATCGGGGAGATCTATTTTATTGATGGCGATAATCAGGGCGACACCTGCGGCTTTGGCATGATCGATAGCTTCCTTGGTTTGGGGCTTAACCCCTTCGGTGGCAGCTACAACGATTACGGCTATATCGGTTACATTTGCTCCACGAGCGCGCATTGCGGTGAAAGCTTCATGCCCCGGTGTATCCAGGAAGGTGATCTTATGTTTATTCACTTCGATCTGGTATGCACCAATGTGTTGAGTGATGCCTCCGGATTCTCCGGCTACTA
>JALNXT010000248.1 GCA_023230245.1 Candidatus Cloacimonadota bacterium | reverse complement strand
TTTTATGACTGTCTTTATCTGGTTCGTAAGCTATGCCGATGCCAACCTTCTTGGTATCCCGGTAATCCGATGAGATAGAAGACCAAGGCTCATAACAGACATCCGCGGCTATCTTAATATACTTCAGCGGGATTATTGTGGCACTAAGATTATACTGTCCGGGCAGATCATATTCACAATCAATAGCTGCTTCTGTCACATGGATATTTCCCCGCACTGATTTGCCTTTCAGGGTTACAGGTAAACTGGCATGTGCACCAAAACTCATATTCTTCAAGCTTTCTAAAACGCCAATAGTGAAGCCGATATTCTTGAAATCTTTGGTCAGGCTTTCACTGGTATTAAAAGAAGAAGAGCTGCTTGTTTGGGAGAATGCGTAATTATCGTGGCCAAAATAGAAGTTACCGCTAACCCCTGCATTGAAGTTCTTGTAATATGTGCCATAGATCACATCAGCCCGATACAGGTATTTATTGGTGCTTTGCTGCTCTACCAAGCCATTGGACAGGGTAGTTTGGTTTGTAACCAAGCCTGAAGAATGGGAATTAAACTGCATCCCAAACCGCTGTTTCCCAATCGGCACACTTACATTGAAATAAGGAAAATCAAGGGAATCGTCACGAAAACTTGTCTTCGCACCATTATACTCAGATTGGTATTTGGTATAGCCCATGACCATCCCTGTGGCGAACAAAGTGCGTTTACTGCGGTCATTCATGGCGGGATTGGCGTATCCGGTATTGATGCGGAATATATCGCTGGCTCCCGTATCGCCCATACCCAAACTGTAGATATCTTTGCCATAGTTCTGTAGCGGAAAGCCTTCGTAGGAGAATATCGAATTGCCTGCCCAAAGTGCACAACTGCACAAGCTCAATAATAATATAACGTGTATCTTCATTTTTTATGTCCTGCTTTATGATGTGTTGCCTTCACCGGATCCGGAGGAATCCGGAAAAAGCGGTGTGCATTCTCAAAAGACTTCTCGGCAACTTCATTGGGAGATATGCCTTTAACTTCAGCAATTTTTTCTGCAACAAGGTGCAACAATAAGGGAGAGTTGCGCTTACCCCTATGTGGGTGCGGAGGAAGATAGGGACAATCCGTCTCTATCATAAATCTATCCATGGGTACAATACGGATCACATCATCCAGTAGTGAATTTGCATAGGTTATTGTGCCGGTGAAAGATATCATCCAGCCTGCATCCAAAACTTGCTGAGCGAAAACAATATCGCCGGAGAAGCAATGAAACACTGCCTCTTTCACAGATTCGTTCTTTAGAATATTAAAACATTCCTGATGTGCTTGCCGATCGTGCACTATCACCGGCAGATCGTACTCCACAGCTAAATGCGCCTGATTGGCAAACACTTCCCGTTGTACCGGGAAAGGAGAAAGATTCCTAAAGAAATCCAAGCCAATCTCTCCGATCGCCAACACCTTTTTCTCTCTGGCGAGCTTTTTCACCAATTCAGCATCGAAATCCTGCGCATCATGGGGGTGGAAACCCACCGTGGAAAAGATGTGCAAGTGTTTCTTGGCAAGCTCCAATGAACTCAGAGATGTTTCCTTATTGAAGGCGATGTTCATAATGTATTCGATATCACTGGCAAAACATTTATTTATCAGGGCTTCCCGGTCCACATCAAAATCGGGATGATCCAAGTGGGCATGTGTTTCAAAAAGCTTCATTTTACGTCACTTAACCTCAATTTTATACTGAATACAAGATATTTTTATCCTCTATTTTCTGTCAAGCAGTTCCCAAGCTTTTTATTACAGTGTGCTTGCTTGGCTTAACCCTACAGTTTATCTTCTATCATTTGCAGGAAGGGGATCTCTATCAGAAAATAATCCGATAGCTTCTTAAAGCTGTTATCATAGGCGATGCCGTATTTCAAGATAGCAGGCACAAACAGCAGGTTCGTCTCTGCGCGAACTTCAAAGCCATTGGCATTATAACTGCGGGTTTTGCTTGGGGAATCTAGGATATCATCGAGCTGCGTGTAATCGTGCCAGAGTGACAAACCCGTGTAGTGCACCGAAATCATATCGCTAAAGATATTCAAATCCATGTCGTCCATCAGCTTGAAATTCACTTCGCTTTGCACATTCAATAGTTTCTTGCTGAGGTAATTCGTTTCGTAACCACGCAGATAATAGCGCTTGAAAGCAGGTTGGTTTCCGCTCTGGAATATCTCGTGCTCGTCTGTCCCAGGGAGAAACTGGGGTAACTGATCCCCATTTACAATCTCGTAATGTGCTCTGTTTTCAAGGGATATGGTGCGTATCAGTTCGCTGCCAAATTTATGCAACAGCGGAGCATAGGCAAAATCCACATTGAAGGCGTGCTGATTGAAATCGGTATTCATGCCCAATTTTCCTGTAGCCATTTGCAAGGCATAATTCGCTTCATAATAACGCACCTTGTGTAACTCGGAATTTCTCCAGGGCAGATTGTAGCTATAGCCCGTTCTGGCTCCCAGCGAAGCAAAGCCTCTATCTTTAAAAATAGGATTGTCGTTCACATCCCTCAAGTCCGTATAGCTTACTCCAAGAGACAAATCCATCTCCCGATAGGGACGGATTAGGTTGATCGGAAAGCTGATTCTGCCGCTCAATTTGTCCATATCTTGATAGAACAACTTCTCTTCCCCCACTCCGGAAAGCCATTGTTGGCGGGAATAGGAAAGGTCTATGGTGGGTGCCAGAGTCTTGTTTTCGTACATCAACAGCCACCAGGCGCGGTTATGATTGCTATAAGGAATTGCCGCATAGCCACCTAAGAGATGCTTTCCCAAAGCTTCGGAAAGCAGAAAGCCTCCTGCCACGTATGGGTACAAAGGCACAGCGAAACCGAGCCGCCACTTGATGTTACGCCAAGAATTGTAGTTCACCGGAGCGGAAATCTCTGTCTGCCCGCTGGCATCAGGGATAGTGTGTATTGGCTGAACGTGCAACCATTTATTATAGTAATTCTCGGTGAACACCTTAGGGCTATCATTAGCGGGCGCAGGCTTGAACCAACCGGGCTGTTTGGCACCCTTGTCGTAATCTGCCATCACATACAGCTTATCATCGATAAACCTGATGGGAACAGCGTTATAGGGCTGTTTGGCAAAGGACTGTGCAGTCTTTTCCCCCAGATTATACAGCTCTATATCCAGGCTATAATCCACTTTGTTTTCCACGGTGTATAGCAGTTCATTGGCGTTATTCCAGCTTAGTGACAGAGCCATACCCGTTAAGGGTAACACTTGCTGTATCTGCTTACTATCAATGTCCAAGATGCTGATATTGAATTGTTTAGCGTTATCAAATACGCTAAAAGCCAGCTTGCCGCCATCGGGTGTTAAACTGAGATTACCAATCTGTTCGTCTAAACCCTGGGAATAGATTTTGAACACAGAGTTATCAGGGTTTATGTACCAGATATCATTGCTATCACTGCCCAGTTTCTGGTAATAAATCCCGCCCAGGCTGTCTATTTCGGGATAATTACCTTCGGCAAACATCTGAAGCTTACGTGCTACGGTATCATACTTATAGATGCGCGGTGCCAGACGCCCCGTTTTGTGCCGTGTATAAACTGCAAAAGCTGCCCAATTGCTGTTTTCGCTTAAGGATATTTTGGTAAAGCGTCCAGTTTTAAACAGGCTTTGGGTGTTTTTCAGCTTTAGCTTATCGCTTTTTAGGCTATCTGCACACACCTCTGCCAAGAGCAGCTCA
>JALNXT010000247.1 GCA_023230245.1 Candidatus Cloacimonadota bacterium | reverse complement strand
ATGTATTGCTGCGGTAAAGAAAGCAGGATATTTATATTAGGATAGCGTTCCATCTGCTCTCAGGGCTTTCGTCTTCTCTTTCGCACCCCTGCGTTTGGCTTTAAGCTCCGGTTCCTTTGGGTTAGGGATTAGTAATATGGCAATAGCCTCAGATATTTCTTTCACGAAGGTGATCTCCAATCCTTCCAATATATCGGCAGGGAAATCTGACATCGTCTCTTTATTTTCCTCTGGCAACACCACTTTTTTTATCCCGGCTCTGCGCATGGCAAGCAGTTTCTCTTTCAATCCGCCAATGCCCAATATCTTTCCTTGCAGGGTTATTTCACCAGTCATAGCGATATCATGCCTAACTTTGTGGTCGGTAAACAGGGATGCCAAGGCAACCGTTAAAGTAATACCTGCAGAGGGTCCATCTTTGGGCACCGCTCCGGACGGGAAATGGATATGCACATCGTTATTTTCGAAATCTTTGGGATTGATATGATACTTCAGATGATTTGCCTTCAAATAGCTCACCGCTATGCGGGCAGATTCTTTCATCACATCACCCAACAAGCCGGTTAGCACAATATGTCCCTTTCCGGGCATCTTGGTAGTTTCGCAAAACAGTATTTCTCCGCCATAGCTGGTCCAAGCCAAGCCGGTGGCAATACCAATTTCTGGTTTACGATTCGCCAGTTCCAGGCTGTATTTACGCGGACCCAGATAGCTTACTATGTCTTTGGCACTTATCTGCCATTTTTGAGATTTACCCATAGCCACTTCACGTGCTATTTTGCGGAATATAGAGCCTATCCTACGCTGCAAAGTACGCACTCCCGCCTCGCGCACATAGTATCTAATCAGTTCTTGCAAGGCAGATTTATTCATCGTCAGATCTTCACCCGCCAAGCCATTATCATCCTGCTCACGCGGAATGAGGAAGTTTTTGGCAATCTCTATCTTATCGTATTCCAGATAACTGGTAAACTCGATAATCTCCATTCTATCACGCAAAGGCGGAGGAATGGTATCCAAAGAGTTCGCGGTGGTGATGAACATCACTTCCGAAAGGTCAAAGGCAAGATTGATATAGTTATCCACAAAGCTGTTGTTTTGTTCAGGGTCTAAAACTTCCAATAAGGCAGACGCGGGATCACCCCTAAAGTCTCTGCCCAGCTTGTCTATTTCATCCAGCATAAACACCGGATTAGCAGTTCCCTGGCGTTTTATCTCCATAAGAATCTTACCCGGCATGGCACCAATATAGGTGCGGCGGTGACCGCGGATTTCTGCTTCATCATGAATCCCGCCCAGAGACATGCGGATAAACTTGCGATTTAAGGCACGCGCCACGGATTTACCAATGGAGGTCTTTCCGGTTCCGGGAGGGCCTACAAAGCATAGAATAGGACCCTTGAGGTGTCCCTTCAGCTTCTTTACGGCAATATACTCCATGATCCGCTGCTTCGCCTTATCCAGCCCGTAATGGTCTTTGGCGAGGATGCGTTCTATCTTCTTCAGATCCAGCCTATCTTTGCTATAAGTGTGCCAAGGCAGATTCACAATCCAATCCAGATAATTGCGGATAACGCCATATTCGCTGGCAGCAGGCTGCATCGTGGAAAGCCTTTCCAGCTCTTCGTAGGCAACTTCTTTCACATAATCCGGCAGCTTGTTTTTCTCGATAAGCTCCCGCCACTTGAACATTTCCTTGCTAACTTCGTCTGTTTCGCCCAGTTCCCGGCGGATGGCATCAAGCTGTTCACGCAGGTAATAACGGCGCTGGTCTTCGTTCATTTCCAGTTGCAGATTGCTGCGGATATGGTTTTCCACCCGCATTTGACGGATGAGATCGGCAAGGCAGTTGTTCAGGAAACGATAGCGTTGTTTTATGTTGCTAAGTTCCAGTATCTTCTGGCGATCTGCCACGGGCAGGTCTATATTACCGGCAATAATATCAGCCACTCTGCCGGCTTGTTTGATATTGCTAAGCCCGGAAATCATCTCTTTGTTCAGTAAACTACTTTCCTGGGATATCTTTTCCAGCAGCTCCAGGGCTATATTTCGGTATGCCTGAATCTCGGTATCATCGGTATTCTGCTCGCTGATAGTTTCCACATCCACCATGATAAACGGATCTTTCTGCACTATTTTCTGCTGCTTGATACGTGAACTGCCTTGCAAAAGCAGGCTGATAGAACCATCCTGATTGCGCATCATGCGCAGGATGGTAACCGCGGTGCCAATTTTGACAAGCTCTGTATCACTGCTATCATCTTTCTCTTTATCCAAAAAGAAAGCCATTAATTTATCGTTCGAGAGGGCGTAATCTATCACCAGCTTGGATTCCTCATCTGAGATCACCAGAGGCATCAGCAAATAGGGAAACATCACTACACTATTCATGTGCAGCACTGGCAGGGTCCTGGGTATTCTATTTATGGTATCTTCCACCAAAGCACTCCTTAAAGTATTTTAATTATCTATATAGATAAAGCATTCCGTGCAAATGTCAAGCATCTGCTTAGCTCATTTCTGGCAAGATAAAAAAGAGTGATACCAAGAGTGTATATAACTCAACTTATTATGAGCCTTTTTAAATCACCAACTTTAAGTTAATAGGACGGGGCTTCTACTCCAGACTCACATGAGTTTTAGTAAGCAAAGAGTAAAAGAGCAAAGAGAGTTTTGTAATAACAGCCGCCCCCGGCTGTTTTCACACGAGGCGTGTGAAGTTACAAACGAGTATATGCTAACTGCCCCTTGCTGTGGTTCTTGGGAATTAGCATGCAAAAGAAAGGTGTAGTATTGCTATAGTATTGTTTAACAAAGAGCAAAAGAGCTAAAGAGAGTTCTTAATCTCTAGCTATGCAACTCTAACTATCCTTTTGTTTCACCTTTCCACCCTTACATTTTAGCAGGATTAGAATCCTGCTCTACAACCCACATCTCGCCCCCTCGACCCCAAGACCTCTCGACTTCTAAACACAATAAACACTCTATACACTCATCAAAGAACTATAAGCTTCTATAATGTAAGGGGGGACAAATCTGAGATTTTGGGACAGAATTGCGATTTATTTTCATAAAGCCTAGTTTATTTTGAAGAAATGCTCAATACCAGTGCATGCGGGATGCTTGGTTACAAGGATTAACAAACTGCTTGTGAAAACTATCAAATGCCACTTCCCTTACGAAGGGATCCTTTTTCTCTATCAAGATCTGAAATACCTTCATGTACTGAATATGGTTTATAATACGGTTACGAACTAACCATGATAAATCTTTGTATAACCCAGTGGCGAGGTCTAACGCCTCTAACTCTTCGGGATTACCACGCAACTCAGCTTCTTCGTAGGTTTTCCTATGTCTATTCCTATGCTCTTCTATTATCCCAGGACCCATACTTTCCCAGTATTCGACAATCAATTGCTTCGCTTGGATATATATACTGGTGAGTTTATCATCTGTCAGATTGTTTTTTTTATAATATGCTTCATATTGTGCAAGCAGTACCGATTCTGCTTCTGCAAACCTGCCCAATTCCCTATAGACTTCTACTAATATCATGCAATGATCTTCGTTGGTAACGTCCAAAAGTATCGCCAACTGCTCTAAATTAGCAGTTTCAGCCTTGCTAAACTCTATTTCAACAAGGGAGTTTCTGCGTATATTATTCCCAGCCCACCAAGCACGTTGGATCACATACAAGCGTTTATCTAGGCTGAGATCTTCATCCTTTTGCTTTT
>JALNXT010000246.1 GCA_023230245.1 Candidatus Cloacimonadota bacterium | reverse complement strand
GAAATGCTAAAGCTACCATCAGCGGCAGAATACACCTTGGTATATCCCGCATAATCGACACCAGTGGCTACTACTTGCGCATTTGCGATGGGGGTATTATTGGCGTTGTTCCAAACCACTTTCCCGGTAATGGTTGCTTGGTCTGAAATCGTAATCGGTTGGTCGAAGTTCCAATAGGTAAAGTGAGACACATTGCCTACATAATTATTCCCAACCTTGGTGGCGAATCCTTGTTCTTTCCAAATGCCCGCTGCATCATCGTAATACCACAAGGGCATGGTGGCAGGTGCATTGGCTTGTAGTGACCACGGAATAGCAGCCGTCAAGGTTGCTTTTTTACCAGAGGCAAGGTTCAGCTCTTGGGTAGGGGCAGTGCTTTTGAAGAACTGTGCGCTAAGGAAGCCGTAGGATTCAAAATCGGTCGTAGTCCCATCTTCTCGCAAGCCGGAGAAAGTTCCAGGGAAGGATTCCATACACTCTGGCAGAAAGGGATCAAAGTATTTAATTTCGGCTAATACGCTTCCGGTGTAAGGAGTGCCTTGTGCATCAACAAAGGCATCGGCAGGAATATCAATCTGGGCACTGCCATCGTTAAGAGTTTTAGCTGCGGTAGCCACGAAGGTATCTGTAACCGGTTCAAACAAAGTGCAGCTAAGGGAAGAGGTTTTTCCGTTTTCTACATTAATGGTCTTTTGTAAAAAGATAAAGCCAGCTTTCTCGAAATCCACTTTGATGCGGTCACCCACAGGAACTCCGCTGAGCATATACATTCCATGAATATCGGTTTCTGTGCTAATGGTGCCTACTTTAACGCTTACTCCAGCCAAGACAGCTCTGCCTTGGGAATAAACGATGCCTGTTACAAATCCGCTGGGAGCGGAAGGGGTGGTGGTTTTGTCCTTTGAACATGCGCCAATACCTAGCAATGCAACAAATAAAAACATACTAAGGACGACGAGTCTGCTAATTCTGTTCTTCATAATTCCTCCTTATAAGGCCTAAGAACTATCATTTTAGCTATGTGAAATATATGGTTCACAGTAAAAACGAGTTAAATGCTCACCATGGATTGTTGTCAAGCACTTTCTTGCGCTCACTTTTTTTTAGCCACTGCATATATAAAGTCCCACCCCAATCCAAGCCAAAATTATCCAGCCGGGGAACATTGGTCTCGCGGATGCAGGATTGCACATTCTGCTTGACAAATGATAGCATTGTGCAGAGATTGAAAAACTGAAGTAATCGTTGAGTAAATGGAGAAAGAATGCCGGAGATAAAACAGCTTGTTCCAATAACTAAAGTCCTTCAAAAAGGGCGAACAAATAGAATGAAGCACTTTCGCGCCAATATTCCTATCTGCATAGAAAAGAATAATTTCATCGTAAAAACGGCTGATTCACCTGAGGAATTGCGGGAAGCTTTGAAGCTGCGTCACGATGTTTTCTTACTGGAATTGCTGAAGAGAAAGAAACGATCGGGCATCGATAAAGACAAATTCGACAAATACTGCGACCATCTGATCATCATCGATAAACGCATCAACAAGATAATTGGCACCTACCGGCTGCAATCTTCTGAACATACCAAAAAATGGTACACTGCCACCGAATTTCATATGCGCTACATAAAAAAACTACCGGGCGTGAAGCTGGAATTGGGACGTGCTTGCGTGCATCCGGAACATCGTAATGGGATCACTATCTCACTGCTATGGGAAGGGATAAATGCATACATCGCCGCTACAGGAAGCAGCTATCTCTTTGGCTGCTCCAGTATAAAAACCATGGATAAAGACGAAATCAGGCAAATCTACGCCTATTTGATGCAGAATGGCTTCATCTCCGAGTGCCACCGAGTTCGCCCCAAATCCAAATTCAAAGTTCCCGGCTTTAATCGCTTTTCACGGCTACACCCCTTGCATAGCCATATTCCTATTGAACACCAAATCATGCGCGAAAAGATACCCTCTCTGCTTGCTTCATATCTAAGGGTGGGAGCTAAAGTATGCGGAGTTCCGGCTCTGGATAAAAGCTTTAAATGCATAGATTTCCTTACTTTGATGAAAGTGGATGACATGAATAAAGCCTATAACCGTAAACAAAAAGCCGAATAAAAGCTGTACTAAATGCGCAGAATTACACATTTCTTCTGGCATTTGTTTCTGGTTGCCGATTTCGTTCTCAACGCGCAGATAATTAAACTCCGTACTCGCAACGATATTCTGCTGCGTCATCGCTTGGTAAAAAATACCAATCGCATCGGGCGAAAGTTTATTAAGGCATTTGATATCAAACTTACCCTGAATAACCCTGAAAGGCTGGAAGAGTTTAAAGATAAAAACTATCTCGCGGTCGCCAATCATGTATCCTATACTGATATTATTTTGCTGGCTTCGCTGGATGGTTTCGTGTTTATAACTTCTGTGGAAATGGGAAAGAATCCGTTTTTGGGAAGCATTACCAAGCTTGGTGGCTGCCTATATACAGACCGGAAAAAGTATGTATCCCTACCCAAGGAGATTGAAAAGTTTGCGGCTACCATCAAAGCTGGATTTAAGGTAATGCTATTTCCTGAAGGCACCAGCACCAACGGCGATACGGTAAATGACTTCAGAAAGTCGCTGTTTCAGGTGGCTTTGATTGCTGAATGCCCTGTATTGCCCATCTGTATCCGTTATAAGACACTGGACGGCAAAGCGATAGATAAAAACAACCGTGATTTGGTGTACTGGTATGGAGACATGGATTTCGCTCCTCATTTTATGAAGCTCTTAGGACACTCTTTAGAGGTGGAAATTGATATTTTAGACCCAGTATATGATCCGGCGATAAAAACGCGCCAGGAGCTATCAAATGGCATTCATAATCAAATCAGCGCATGTTACCACCAAAGTGATGTGTATAATTCTGATTGACAGGAACCATCTGCCACAATATTCTAGCCCCAGCTACTTTAATTAGGAGAATAATAAAAATGAGCAAAAAAACCAAAGATCGGCTTCAACTAGGTAAAATAAACTATCTGTTACTTTTACTTGCGACTATCTTGCTTGCGGTAGGGTACTTTATCATGAGTTATAATGAGATCGTTATTTCTCCCGTGGTTCTAGTGATCGTTTATCTGATATTAATCCCTTTTGCCCTTCTGTACCAGCCCAAGAAACGCTAAGCTATGCCACTTTTAAGCGCAGAAGAACTGATAAGGCTGAATAAGTTTCAGCTTTCAGCGAAGACTATTGTTGAAGGTTTTCTCGTCGGCTTGCATAAGTCTCCTTATCATGGCTTTAGTGCAGAGTTCTCTGATCACCGTCAATACAATCCCGGTGAGCCGCTAAAAGACTTGGATTGGAAGGTATTGGCAAAGACGGAACGGTATTATGTGAAACGCTATGAAGAAGAGACAAACCTCCGCAGCTATATACTTTTGGATCACAGCAAGTCCATGTTCTTTAGCTCTGGTAATGCCAGCAAGATAGATTATGCTAGTCGTTTGGCAGGTGCGTTGGCTTGGCTGATGGTATCCCAGAAAGACGCTGCCGGACTTTATACGTTTAATCACAAAATCACCTCTGCTTTTCCTCCCAAGGCGATTAGAAGTTACACAGCACTGCTGTTTTCGCGGCTGTTAGAGCTGAACCCTGAAGACAAAACCGACATCTTGAAACCATTACACCAAATTGCTGAGTTGATTCGCAAGAGAAGCCTTGTAGTACTTATCAGCGATTTACTGGATGATCCAGAAAACA
>JALNXT010000244.1 GCA_023230245.1 Candidatus Cloacimonadota bacterium | reverse complement strand
GCTGGCGGCGACAAATAACACTGTCCCCATTAACCAGGGAAATGCTCTATCAGATTTTGCTTTGCGGGCATAAAGCAGCCACACAAACAATGCTCCAATGGCAAATCGTATCGCATTGAAGGTGAAGGGATCCAGGCTTTCCATGCCCATGCGCTGTGCCACAAAGGCAAAGCCCCAGATCGCTGCGGTAATCAGCAGCAGCAGGTTATTTAGCATTTAACTCGGTTTTTGCGACGGCTGAGGGCAAGACCCCCAAAACCACCGATAATTGCCAGATAGTAGCCCAGATCATACAAAAAACCTACGTTATTACTTTCGTATATAGACACTGCCGGAACAAATATGGATAGAACTAAAGAAAAGGGAGCAATCCAGCCATGCCAAATGCCCCACAGGAAACCTGCGGGTTTATCGGGGCTACGCTCATTCAAGCCGGGAGCACAAGCACTTAGTAATAACAACGACGCTAGCATAATTATCAGTATTTTTGGCATGGGTGTTCTCCTTGTGTTTTCAATATAAGAACTACTGTTTGGATAAGGGCTTACAGTCAAGAAATTTGTCATTGGAGAGTAGAGACACGCCTGCTTGTTAATCCCACTCATTGCCCACCCATTGCCCTTCCCATGGACAATGATAGGGCAATGATAGGGCAATGCCCGCAAGAAAGGGTCACTTTGGAATCTAGTAATAATTTATATTGACTTTTTTAGGGAACAATTTTCACTTGCTCTAGAGTGTATTTATAGTAGTAAGCTTTATGCTTAACCGAGAAGGAGGTAGGCATTGGACAAGAAGGATGGTGTTCTTGCGGATCAGATTCCCAGCTCGATAAAATCTGATAACGGTGCACTAATGTTTGATTTGATTCACCAAAACCTAAGGCTGTTAAATGATAATTACGACAATAATTTAGCCGTTCTGCTTCAGTTTATAGGAAACTGTTTATGCGCAGATAGCGTTTATTATAACAGTTTTATGCAAGATTCCGTGCAAAGCTCTTGTACATGGAATCCATCTGCCGGATTCTGCCATGCAGATGATGGAAAAAGAACTTTTTGCGATGACATGCTGAAGGACAGCCTAGAAGACTACTGCTATCAGCCCAAACTGTTAGCTTCGAAATACGCCAATGATGAGTGGCAAACCTACATGGGGCACAAAGCACGCTTCAACAGTAAAGTGCGGGGCATGATTTGCGCATTCTTCAAACGAGATTTTATCCCCACACTGGAAGAGCGAAATATGCTGGAATTAGTAGCGGTTCTCATCGGACAGGAAGAATCTCGTTTAGCAGCAACAGAATCCATTTCGAGCAAGGCTACAGCATCCGAGAAAGCACTTATCGAAAGTGAAGCGCGCTACAAAGCTTTGTTAGTGGCAAATCCTGATATTATGTTTTTGTTTAATGGGCAAGGAGATGTGATAGCCTGTAAATCTCCAGACCAATCTTTAATGCTGAAATCACCAACTGAGATTATTGGTGTGAACCTGAAAGAGCTCGTATCCAAACGCTTGTACGACCTGGCGATGCTGGCTATTGCCAAGGTGAAACAAACTGGCGAACCGTACAGCTACGAATATGAACTTTCGGTAGGCAACGCAGAATACTTTGAATCCAGATTTGTATCCTGTGGAGATGATCTGTTTCTAAACATTGTGCGCGATATCACGGATAGGAAGAAGATAACTGAAGAACTAATCCGTGCTAAAGAAGAAGCAGAGCATGTAAATAAGCTAAAGTCTATCTTTCTTGCCAATATGAGCCACGAGTTACGCACTCCGATGAACGGGATTCTGGGCTTTTCTGAAATCCTGGTATCGGTGCTGGAAAAAGAAGATAATATCGAAATGGCTCGCACCATACACAATTCAGGGAAAAGGTTGCTGAACTCTCTGAACCTGATTTTAGACTTATCACGCGTGGAAGCCAATAAACAAGATATTAAATATAAACTCCTCGAGCTAAACGAGTTTCTGCTGAGATTGGTGAAGCTATTTGAGGCTCTGGCAGCAAAAAAAGGGATAGAACTGAAGTTTAAGCCCTACAAAGAAAAGATATATCTGCTCAGCGACGCCCAACTGCTGGAACATGTGGTGAACGATTTGATAAACAACGCCATAAAATTCACCGAAACTGGGAACGTAACGGTGTTAGTGGAGGTTTACCCCCAAGATAAGCAGAACTGCATCCAGATTAAAGTTCGAGATACCGGCATAGGAATACCCAAACAGCAGCAATCTTATATCTTTGATGCTTTCCGCCAAGCTAGCGAAGGCTGTGAACGCATCTATGAAGGCACCGGTTTAGGATTGACCATCTCCCGTGGCTATACAGAGCTTCTGGGGGGTAGCATCACTGTAAACAGCGAACCTGGCATAGGTAGTGAGTTTAGTGTAAATTTCCCCGCAGAGCTTGTTCAAACTGAGTTTACCGGCGAAGTAACTCCAGAATCAGCACTACAACGGCGCAAACAACAAGCTTGTCACAAAATCATCCTTCCCCGATTATTGCTTATCGACGACGATGAGATCTGCTATAAACTTATCTGCAGAATGCTCGCATGTGTAGCAGAAGTAGATTTTGCCGATAACGGTAAAACAGGATTGCAAATGGCAAGAGACTATCAGTACCAGGTTATCTTGCTAGACATCCATTTGGGGGCTGGAATGAGCGGTGCAGAAGTGATTAAGGAGTTAGCGCGCATACCTGCCTATAGCGATACTCCGATTGTGGCGGTTACTGCGTATTCCATGGTGGGCGATAAAGAAAAGTTCTTGTCCATGGGCTTTAGCCATTATCTCTCCAAGCCCTTCTGCCAAGATGATATAACACAGCTAATTAATAGCTTTCTGGGACAACAGTAGTGCTTTTATGAACACTCCTGTTTATTGGTTACGAATCATGCGAAGGCAATAAGGAAACTAAATATTGCTTATGGGGTGAAAACCGGGGGAATACGAGCTGCTACTTTCTGCTTGACAGAATTATTTGTTTTAAATCCTATTCTCCGATGAGGATAATAATATGCCAAAACATAGAGCATTAATCATGGAAGAACTTGATCCCCAAAGCGTTGAGGGTTTAACCGAAACAAAAAGAGCGTTTTACGAATCTATCGGGTATAAGCCCTATCTTGATGCCAAGGAAAAAGTTGTATGGTTATCTCCAGAGTTTCATGCTTTGCGAATACATGCCAAATGCAAGCAGCCCTTAATTAAACGTCTTTTACCTAATACCAAAATTAAATATCCAAAGCGGAGAAAGCATCGGACTTGGATTACTAAGTTCTTTAAGCACAATTGGCTGTTGTTTATTATCATAACTGTGGTTATGGCCTTTGTTTTGTTCTATTTGCACTACTACATGTAACTATATAAGATAGGAGCTTCTCAATTTGAAGATATTACTTACCAACGACGATGGCATCTTTGCACCTGGCTTAAGAGCCTTGACAGCAGAACTGAGGGATGCAGGACACACAATAACTATAATCGCCCCGGATCGTGAACGCAGTGCTGCTTCTCATTCCCTTAGTTTGAGCACAGATATTCTTGTTCAAAACATCGCCGATGGAGAATATGCGGTAGGCGGAACACCTGTAGATTGCACCGTAATTGCTCTGCAAAAGATATTAACCGAGCCAGTGGATTTGGTAATATCAGGCATCAACGCAGGGCAAAACATGGGCGAAGACGTATTGTATTCTGGTACTGTTGCCGCTGCTGTGGAAGCTTCTCTGATGGGAAACCGCGCTA
>JALNXT010000245.1 GCA_023230245.1 Candidatus Cloacimonadota bacterium | reverse complement strand
TGCAACGCCTTTGCCAAACGAATACGCGCCAGCGTGCCGCTGCAATATGCGATGAGTGCAGCCGATGGGGCTTCTGCCTTTGAAGAATGGGATTGGGCAGAGCATCAGGCAAAGTTTACTGTGAACTCGCTAAAGCTATATGAGTTCTTCGGTTACACATGGCGCATACCCTTGTGGGACAGAGAGCTAATGGATTTCTGGAGTAGTGTGCCTTTGCACTTAAGGATGGGCAGAAAGCTTTGGTTCGCTTACTACAACAGGTATATGAACCTTTCTATCCCCATTTTTGGCGATCCCAGCAAGTTCAAGCGTGCCCAATACAAGCTGCTGCGTATGGCAGTGGGCAGTATTTACGACCAACGCTATGGACGTTTCTCCAATCCCAAATCATTAGTTCCCTATGCATTAGCGGAGGTGGCAACTGTGCTGAATCCTGAGATAAAATATCCAGAGTTTATTAACCCCAAGCAACGCCTTTTGGCTGCCGATATTAACAGTTTACAAGCCTTGATATCCATATCGGAAAAAGGGCTATCCAAAGGGTTTTAGCTATGTTTAATAAGGATTTATGGCAACGCTGTGCATACAAAATCCCCAACCTCTTCTTTGCGCCGCATAGCCTGATTGAATACGAACAAATCATCAGTGCTGCAAAAGAGCAGGGATACAAGTTCTATACCTTGCAGGACTTTAGAAGTGCTGAAATAAGCGACACTGAAGCATTCATCATCCTGCGCCACGATATAGATACCGATCCTCAGGGAGCGTTGCGTTTTGCCGAAATCGAGCTGAAACATGGGGTAAAGGCAAGCTATTTCTTCCGCCAAGCTACCTGGCATCCCGGTGTCATGAACGTTCTGCACCACGGTGGTCACGAGGTCGGTTATCATTATGAAGAGCTTAGTGATTACGCCAAGAAACATCATATTAAACGCAAAGAAGAGATATTAAAACATCTTGCCTACATCCGTAAAACCTTTGCAGAAAACCTTTCCGCCTTAAGTAAAACTGTGGATTTCCAGTTAAGCTCTGCGGCTGCACACGGTGATTTCAGCTATAAGACCTTAGATGTTGGAAACAAGTTATTATTGAAGGATGAGCAGCTACGCGCCTCCACAGGTATTGCCTATGAAGCTTATGATGAGCCACTTGTGGATAAATACCGCAATCACATCAGCGATAAACCTGCCCCACAAAGGTTCTATCCTGCTTCCCCGCAAGAGCTTATCCAGCGAAGGGACAGCTTCTTATTCCTCAGCCATCCCCGTTGGTGGATGCCCAATCCACTCGTTAGTGTGATCTCAGATTGCAGGGCGATGGTGCAGAAAATCCTATGGTAATCAGCAGTGGTTGCGCAGTTTAAGTTCCGCGGGATGCAGATTTAGATAGTGCTGTCCCGCAAGATAGGCTTTATCGTATTTCTTCACATAGTGGTTAAACATCGTAACAGGAACAATTAAGGGCAGCAAACCGGCTTTAAATTGATCTATCAGACCAATTAGTTCCGCCTTTTCTTCCGCAGTAAGCTCCTTCTTGAAATATCCCAGAATATGCAATAAAACATTCTGATGCTTGCTGGGTGTAGCGGACTTTTTGGAGGCAGTCATCAATAGCTCAAAGTACTCTTCCAACACCTTATCAAAAGGCATCAGAGCTGCTGCAGCCACCAGTTTACCCATAATCTTGTAATGCGCGGGGCTGTGCGCCATCATCATCAGTTTCAGGTGAGTATGAAACTCCACCAAATCTCCGGGTTTAGGCTTGTTGGCCATTAAGTTTCGCCAATGTTGCATAATGAAGATACGTTCGATGAAGTTCTCTCGTAATCCAGGATCGTGGAGGCGTCCTTCTTCCTCGCAGGGGAGCAGAGGATTGGCATCCAAAAAGGCTTTGGCAAAGATTCCTACGCCGGTTTTGCTGGCAGCACCGCCCTTTGCGGGATACACTTTCACGCGCTCCATACCGCTGGAAGGAGATTGGCTTTTAAACACAAAACCGCATAAGTCTTCCGCTTGCAGCTTAGCAACTTGCTTTTCTGCCCACTCTTGCATTCTCTCGGTATGGTCGATCATCGTTTTCTGAGTCAGCAATCTGGGCTGGTCAGATTCGCCCACCAAACGCATCGCTTCACGCGGTACAGGCAAGCCGCAGCCTACTTCTGGACAAGTGGGTATATATTCTACCCATGCTCCCAAAATCTCCACCAGCCAGCTATCGTATTTGTGCCCGCCATCATAGCGGACGTTGTTCCCTAAAAGGCAGGATGAGATTCCGATCTTGATTTTCTGATTTTGTATGTCCATTTATCCTCCGTTTTTTCCTTGGTTCTATCTCTCAATCATTGCCCTATCATTGCCCTTATTAAGGGCAATGAGTGGGCAATGATAGGGCAGTGCGAGCAAGGAAGCTGTATAAAACATAAAAAAATTAAAACATCGCACTAAGCAGATTTTCCAAATCAACATCGCCAAAGAAGCTGCGGTAATCCATGCGCTGAAGAACCTCAGAAATGGCTTCCCGGCGGTGTGGAACGCAAGTTAGAGCCTTTTCCAGTTCGCTGGTTTCGCGGGAACTAAAATAATCCCCGAAGATCTTAATTTCCTGGATAATGCCTTTATCCACCTGTAAGTATAGCTCGATGATGCCAGCATTACAGCGCAGTTCATGCGATATATTGTAGTTTGGCGACCTGCCAAAGTTCCATTCCCAAGTGTCGTACTTTTCTTTTACTAAAGTATGGATGGCAGCATTGTCGGCTTCACAAAAGCTGTATTCTTCGATATCTGGGTATAAGCTGTGTACTTTGCTGCGCACCAAACCCACAAAATCCTCCAAAGCAAGCGGGGCAAGCAAATGCTCCGAAACATTGGTAACTCGTGCTCGGATTGATTTTACCGCTTTATCGTTGAATTTGAAGGGTTTAACCTTTAATGCCGCGCTAAGGTCGCCGATCTTGCTGCTAAACAGGATCGTGCCATGCTGCAAGGTTTTACCAAAGGCATTGGTTTTGGCATTGCCGGAAAACTTGCGTCCTCCGATGGTAAGATCGTTTCTGCCTTCCAGTATGGCATTCACGCCCAAATCGTTTAATACATCCAGCACCGGACGCGTGTAACGCTCGAAACTACGGGTAGTCTCTTCGGCGTCGTGCATCAGAAAGGAGAAGTTCAAATTGCCGGGATCGTGAAACACAGAGCCACCGCCCGTTAGCCTGCGGACTACGGGAATCTGTTTTAGAATCACCCAGTCCTGATTTATCTCGGCGAGGGTGTTTTGATGCCTGCCCACAATGATGCTGGGGTTGTTTATGTACAGCATGAACACATCTTGCTTGAAACTGCGCAAAATGTATTCTTCGGCAGCGATGTTAAACGGCGCAAAGCGCGAAGTACTGAAGATCGAGAGCATCAGTGTTTTTCTATTTCGGTTAATTCACTTTGTACAAATTCTACCAGCTCTCTGATTCTCGCTTCAGAGAAATCGAATTCGATGCCCGCGGTTTGATATATTTCCCTTACAGGACGGCTGTAACCAAGCTCTAAGAAAGCTTGATACTGGCGCAATGCCTTGGCTTTGTCCTTGCGGTAATTCATGTAAATGGAAAGCGCACCAAGCTGTGCCATGCCGTATTCAATGTAATAGAACGGGACTTCAAAGATGTGAAGCTGCATCATCCAGCCAAGCTTACGCAGGTGTTCCAGATTGCTCCAGTCTATATCGCCAGAAAAACGTTTATGTAAATCCAGATAGGCAGCGAAA
>JALNXT010000243.1 GCA_023230245.1 Candidatus Cloacimonadota bacterium | reverse complement strand
CCTGCAACTACTCTGGTAGTACATATAGAGCCTGGGCCAATACCAACTTTCACAGCATCAGCACCGTTATCAATCAAGTATCGGCATGCTTTAGGGGTCGCCACGTTACCGGCAATCACATCACAGCTCAGATGGCTTTTAATCTTCTTTAATGCATCCTGTATATGTCTATGATGCCCATGTGCTGTGTCTATCACGATGAGATCAACACCCGCAGTCACTAATTCCGCTGCTCGCTCGTAAAAGTCGCCTGTGACGCCAACGGCTGCCCCAACCAATAAGCGGTTGTTTTTATCTTGCACTGCGGAAGGATAGTTCATGCGTTTCATAATATCACGCACGGTTATCATCCCCTCCAAAGAGCCATTTTCACCCACCAAGAGCAGCTTTTCGATGCGGTGTTGTTGTAATAGTTTAATGGCATCTTGCACCTCAATACCCATATCAGCTGTGATAAGCCTGTCGCGGTTAGTCATCATCTCTTTCACCAAGCGTAGTGGGTTAGTTTCAAAGCGTATATCTCGGTTGGTTAAAATGCCCATGATAATGCCGTTTTCTACTACTGGAAATCCGCCAACTCTGTAAGCTGCCTTCATCTCCATTACTTTGGCAAGATTGTCGTCGGGTGATATCGTGTAAGGATGCGTTACGATCCCGCTTTCTGCCCGTTTCACCAAATGCACCTGACGTGCCTGTTCGGCAATATCGAGGTTTTTGTGGATTATCCCGAGGCCACCTTCCCTTGCCATGGAAATCGCCAATGCAGCCTCTGTTACGGTATCCATCGCCGCACTTAATACCGGAATCCGCAGCGATAGATGGGAAGTAATCTTGGTGCTTAATTCAACGCTGGAAGGAAGCACGTCCGATTGCTGTGGAATAAGCAGAACATCATCAAAAGTATAGGCTTTACGAATACTTACTTGCATTAGAATCTCCTATATTATCATCTTAGTAATTTACATATATGGCTTTAAAGACTGGGACGAGATGAAGACCAACGGCTTATCCGCTGTCTGAAATCCGGTGAGAAGATGCTGTTGGGCTTGGCTTTCAGGAACTCTCTTGCCAATCTTTGTTGCTCATTCTTATCGTTAATGATATGCATTTTAAGTAGCTCTACGTATTCCGCAGCAACGGGGTCTTTAAACTCGAAGCTTAACAGCCCTCTTGCCTTTTCTATCGCACCCAAACCAATCGCCCATTCAATCGCCAATAAACGCAGTTCTTCATCGCCATTCTTGGCAAATACTGTCTCCAGCGAATCTACCCCGCTTATCTGGTTCATCTGCAACAGACGTATGGCATTAAAGAAAGTTGCCTGGTCAGCAGGCTGTATTCCCAAGGTAAGCATAATTAGGTAAATCGCATCGTTGGCATATTTACTGCTGGGGTACCTGATTATAAAATTGTTCATCAAAGTATCAGCCAGCGCGGTTTTATTGGATAGTAAAGCAGACAAGAAGGACAAGTATTCCTTGGTTTCGCCTAGCTGCGGATCGTTAACCTTGGCAAGAATAGCCTGCGCTTTATGCTCGTTGCCAGCCAAAATATGAAGCCTCGCTATTTGGAGATCAGCTTCTTGAGTCTCAAAGCTGCCTCGCGCATACTTTTTCGCTTCCTCTATCCATACGATAGCACTGTCCGCAGGCTCACCCATGGCTAAGGCATTTTCTGCCATAAGTTTGAAGAGTTTAACAGGATAACCACTTCTACTGGTGATATTCCGGTCTTTCCATACTGGCAGGTTCAGATTTGCCTGTATCACGCTCTTCGCAGCTTGGAAATTGGTTCTTTGGAAGTTGATTTCTGCCATGCGGTAGCTAAGCTCAATCAGCTTATTGGGATCCTTATCCACGCCTACAGCAAATTCATAGGCAGCGTAGGCAAGACTATCGTTGCCTGCGGCGGCTTGTTCATCGGCAAAACGATAAAGCTTAGCGAGATCCAATTGTTTATAAATCTGCAAGGCTTCGGCATTATTGTTTATCGCCACCAAAACAGCGGCGTAAGCTTCTTTAACTACCGAATTGCTACTTCTATTGGCAATTTCAGCTATCACAGAGATAAGCGTGGAATCTTCCTGGAGTATGGTTTTCAACTGGTTACTGGTAAAGAATAAATTGACAGGATTCGTTTCCAGATATGCCAGATATTCGCGTATCGCTGGGTCGAACAGCCGGTAATTCATCGATGCATTGGCGATTTCCAGCCCAAACAAATACGGTTTACCAAGTCTGGTACGCGCCATGCGATATAGATCTAACACCTTATCGTAAAAGCCCTTCCTTTCGAAATACGAAGCTAATAGCCGAAAACGGTATTCTTCATAGTTAAAATACTCAAGATAAGCCATGCTTTCCTGCCAGGCCTCATTTACTTTGGCTTGTAGCACTAGCAACTGGATATGCTGTTCGTTATATAGTTGTGTTTGCATTATTCTTTGATACTTGGCTAATAGTGCCTCTGCCTTATCGGTCTGCATGAGCATAAAATATATCTGCAACAGCGAAGTGACGCTATTTATATCATTGGGATACTTATCCAATACTTGCAAGAATAGCTGTTCTGCCTGTGCATACTGCCTTTGCGCCATCAATTGGTAGGCTTGTTGGGAAATGATATCTTTCTCATTATATTGCCCGTAAGCAAGGCTTAAGATGATGCAATACAGCGCAATGACAACTATGCGTTTAATCATTTCTCGATCATTTCATTTAAGGTTTTCAGGTATTCCATGATCACCTTCTGATATTCCACAGGATAAGTTTTGTAGCTCTCTTCGAAGAGGCTATTTTTTCGCAAGCTATTGTAGTCTATGGCATTGGGAGTGGAACCATAATCCCTTTGAGCCGCAGTTTCACCTTTGCGCTTCTCGCTAAACTCTCGCTTATTTATGGAGCGTTGAGCATCCAGCATCTTAGAGATAATCTTGTCTTGCCTATCCAGCAAGTCCGGTGAGAGCTGGTTATTCTTTAGCTGCCTGCTAATCGAATCCATCTCATCTGCTATCTGTTTGATCGCATTTCCTTGCTTTTGAGCTTCGGGATTGTTCTGCAAAGCACGTTTAAGGTTTTCCGCCAGTCTTTCCTGATCCTGAGCTAACTTCTGGATTTGCTGTTGCATAGCCGAGTCCATTCTGCCACCGGAAGATTGCATTTGCATCATAAGCTGCTCGGTAAGCATATTCATCGCCATTTGCTCTTGTCCCATTTGTTCCAGTGTTTGCATCAGCGATTGCATTCCGCCACCGCCTCCACCACCGCCTGATGAAGCGTTTTGCATAGCCTGCATCAGGTCATAAACCATTAAGTTCAAACCCTTTTGGATATTGGTGAGAGCGGTAGGAATCTGATACAATTGCACTTCATTCACATAGTTAAAGAAATCTCGATAGCCATGGTTGGTATCCGTCATATCTATAAAGAATTTCTGGGGCACAATCATCAATACCGAAGGCTCACTAAACATCTTGTTTATCGCAATCTGTATCCCTTCTGAGTTCGCAATCAGATCCGGAACTATTTGATATGGATCACTGCGGTATCTGCCTGCTGTGCTTTCATGCTTTTTGGAAAAGATAAGCAGCTCTCTGGTTGCCGTCTGAAGGGCTTGCATGGTCTTTCCCTGGCTTCCGGCAGCCATAGAACTCTTCATTTGGGAAAGCATATTGGTGAATTTCCTCAGCTTTTCCATAGCTTCCGACTGAGACGATTTAGATTGAGCTCTTTGGTTCTCACCAAGTTTACTTTCGCTGTTTTGCATATCTTTC
>JALNXT010000241.1 GCA_023230245.1 Candidatus Cloacimonadota bacterium | reverse complement strand
TTACCTGCAGCTTGCCACATGTAATTGTTTCTTGCCGCTCCACCAGTTCCAGATGAAACTACAGATTGAAGCATGGAAGTCATAATATATGCCACTTCGGGAGTGCATACTCTAATTTTGGGGCTAGTGTTCCTTTCCAGAACCTTTCCTTGCATGTCTTCAACTCTATTAATAAATATGGGCATTGTTCTATATCCGCCATTGGGAAAAGCGGTATATGCAGAAATCAAATTAATGGGGGTTACTTCGTAAGCTCCCAAGGCAGCCGAATAGTCTTGAGCCTTGGCATTAATACCAAATCTCCTAAACGCATCATTAACTGTATCGAGACCAATATCCATAACTGTCTTAACTGCCCATAAATTGTATGAATGCGTAAGAGCTGTTCTCATACGGGTATAGCCATAGTACTTGTGGCTGAAATTATGGGGCTTCCAATCTTTCCCATCTCCACCCGTAAGCCTGATCGGCCCATCTTTAATTACCGTTGCGGGAGTATAACCTCTCTCGACAGCAGCCGTGTAATAAATAGGTTTTATAGAGCTGCCGGGTTGTCTTTTCGCTTGGGTCATTCTGTTATATTTGCTATGCACAAAGCTTCTGCCACCTATCATTGCGCGTACATAGCCAGTTGAATTTTCCATTAAAACCAAGCCACCCTGAAGGTATTTTGTGTTGATATCTACACTTGAGGGGCTAACACTACTTAGGCGCATTGAAGCATTATAGTTCTTTTCAACACCAGAAAGGTATTGGTTTAGAATCGAATCTGCATAAACTGTTAAATCCTGATCTAAGGTTGTATAGATGCGCAATCCACCTTCAAATAGCTTTTCGGTTCCGTATTTACGTTCTAGGTAAAGCCTGATATTTTCTATGAAGTAATCTGATGCAAACTGTCTCATTGAGGTTTTGTCGCTATTTATTTTTGAAGCAATGGCTATCTCGTAATCTTCCTTTTGAATTTTACGGGCTTTTAACATACGCTTTAGGAGAGAATCACGTCTTTCAAGAAGTCTATCAGGGTGTTTAACGGGGCTGTAATAATTGGGACGTTGAATCATCGCTACCAATGATGCAGATTCAGCTAAACTAAGATCTCTGGCATGTTTCCCGAAATAGTATAGGGCTGCTGTCTCTACTCCATGGATTTGCCCACCCCAGAAGATTTTATTAAAGTAGATTTCTAGGATTTCATCTTTAGAAAATTCTCTTTCAATTCTTAGCGCGAGAATTACTTCTTTCATCTTTCTGGAAACTTGTTTATCGAGCGTTAAAAACATGTTTCTTGCCATCTGCTGGGTTATTGTGCTTGCTCCTTGGGAAAAATCTAACCTGATGACATCAACTAGGATAGCGCGGATATTACCGAAAATGTCTATACCAAAATGATGATAAAAGTTCTTATCTTCTGCAACGATGAGGGCATCGATAAGATAGGGGGGAAGCTCTTTCAAAGATACCAGTTTTCTCTTTTCAAAGGCGAATAGATATACCATTTTCCCATTTTGATCGTAAACTTCAGAGCCTGAGCGTAAAGTAAAATTACGCAGTTCACTGGTTGGAGGAAGCCCATCTCGATAGAACCATAAGGCACCAACAAATATACCCACGAAAATGCAAAATGCAATTCCTAAGTATTTGGCGATCTTATATATCTTTTCTTTATCGTTAAATCTCATTTTCTCTCTATTGCAGGTAGTTTGAACTTCGCTTCTGCGTAAAGTGTTATGTATGCGATAATAAACCCGCTAAGCAACCCAATTGAGATGAGAAAAGGTGTCAACATAAAAACGCTATCACTGCGAATAATTACATTTCTAACCACAACCAACTGAGTAAGATTATGGGCTATGGCACCAATAATACTTATGCCGTAAATGCTAAATCCCATACGTGTCGATTTTGAAAGTTGCATGGCTACCACAGCTATCAACCCGCCAGAAATAGATAATAACGTGGAGGGACTTAGTAAGGTGAGTGTGAATAATCCACCAATTAAAGCCTTAGCCACATTCACCGCTATTGCATTCATAAATTTACCATTCCAAACTAAGTATAACACCACCACATTGGATAACCCAAGACGGATAAAGGGGAGTGGCAACATGCGCATGATCAACCCTTCTACAATGTGGATAGAAGACGCAGCAGCGGTAAGTAATGCCAGGGTTAGTAAACGGTTTTCTACATTCTGATTCATTTTGCAATGTACTTTTGGATGTACTCGTTTGAGGTTTTACTTAAGTCTCTTACTGTGCCATAATAGATAACCTGTCCCTCATCAATAAACAGCACTTGGTTTCCGATGCGATCAATGCTCTCTATTTGGTGCGTGATGGTTATCAGCGTTGCTTCGGCAGTTTCGATAATCCTAGAAATATAGAACAATATCTCATCTGACGTTAAAGGATCGAGCCCCGAAACAGGTTCATCAAATACGATATATTCTGGATCGTACACCAATGCTCTGGCAATTCCAATCCGTTTCCTCATACCTCCGCTTAACTCAGATGGATAAAGGTCTATAGTATTCTCTAGCCCCACCTTAGATAAACAGGCTCTTACTTTTCTCTGAATTAAATCACTGTTTGTTTCACCCCTTTCATATAGCGGGAGCGCTACATTCTGAAACACGGTGAAAGAATCTAATAACGCTGCATTTTGAAATACCATGGCAAAGCGTTTATGCAATTCTAGTCTCGCTTGTTTTTCGCATTTATGCACATCCAGCCCGTCAATAAGAACAGAACCAGAATCTGGAGAGATAATGCCAAAGAGACACTTTATCAACATGGTCTTTCCGCTTCCGCTTCTCCCCAATATTACCAGGTTCTCGCCAGTATCCAGTTTGAAACTTACGTTTTTAAGAATAGGCTTTGCACTGAGGCTGTAACTCAGATCTATTACTTCGATCATTTTTTTATCCGGTGAATTAGGTACGCACCAACTAAGCCGCTACCATTAGCTAAGCAATCATATACTGATACAGAGCGTCCGGGGATATAAACCTGATGCAGTTCATCGATTATGGCTAATATTAACAGGAGTCCATACACATATATGCACTTCCGTCCCTTTAAATCAATGCGTTTTAACCATCGATTTACAAGCAATCCTAGAATCAAATACTGTGCAAAATGCGCCAGCTTATCAATGCCAATGATCTTATATGAGGGAAGGCTATCGGATGGTATAGAAGAAACTATCCAGATTAAACTTAACCAAAACAGCCAAGGGTACATAGCGCGGTTAATCTTCATGGCGTGTGTCCGATTATTTCCCAGCTCATCGCAAGAGCCTTTTTGTGTACAACAGCTTTTACTGCCACATGATTATCCGATACCCACAAATCGAGTTTGGTATCTTCATTCACAAAATTGAAAGTAATCATGTCAACATAAGGTGTTTCCTTACTTGTAAGAGGCTTAAAGGTGATTTCGTAATGGTTAGTGTTGTATTTCCCCAAACTAGTTTTCACCACTTCTCTTGTGGGTAAACTAACCTTTGCCATCCATGGGCATCCATTTGCATCAAGGACATATTGTCTTTTGCTAGGGTTAGTGTAGGTTAGATAGGCAATTAAACTAAAAACATCTCTACTATCTGCATCTATGGCATAGTTTTGTACCCTGCCATTAGATTTCCTTAATTCAGTAGCTTTCGTTAGGGGACGATTATACTCTACACGTATCTTATCAACTAGGTTCTTTTGCTTAATATCCCGTATATACAGAAGAGGATGAAACTGCTCGTCAACATCGATCCTGTATTCATT
>JALNXT010000242.1 GCA_023230245.1 Candidatus Cloacimonadota bacterium | reverse complement strand
CCGCGTAATCGATAGAATAGCCAATGCCACGTTCCCACAAGCTTCCATCCACAAACACTTCTTCGCTGCCTGCCACCACGATAAACCCGGGCTGGAAATCGTTTGCCCTCAGGTAATATGGTCCTTGTTTGCCATCTGAAATAGCTAAATTAAGCGAAGTGCTTTTACCGCTTCCGGCGGAGTAGGCTGCTTGAATGGCATGTTTATTCTTATACCAGGCGTTTATGCCCTCAAATTTGCTGTAGTATTCCATATAGCGTGTACCACTAAGCTTTAGCTCCAGATCACCCATTGCCAGCTCGTATTTGTCGCCATACACCTTGATAAACACATTGTCCAAAGAGCTTAGTTCCTTGGAATCTCCTTCGGGAGATAAACGAGATTGGCTATCCGAGAGTTGCGCTGTGATGGAAACACCTTTCGCCAATTCACCGGAGAGGTTTACATATAGAGATTGCTTCAAATCGAAGGATTCATCATCCGAGAAAGTGATGGCGAAGGTCTTTACCCCTTGAATCTCCAGCTTGGAATCACCTGTAAAGGCACTGCTTGTCTTACGCTTCAGGCTGGTGAACAGGCTGTCGCTCCGTGTTTTGCTTTCCCAACGTTGCAGCTTACTATTTAAAGCTGATGGCACTAAAATATACTCTATCTGTAGCTCTGGTGATGAGGGGATGCTAAGCAGCTTTAGCTCTGCTTCTTGGTAGTTAATAATATAATCTATCCCGATAAGCAATTGTAAGCTATCGGCAGCGATGCTTTCGCTATGATGAATGATAGGGCTATCGGCGAGTTTGTAATTGGTTTTGCCAATCTCCAGCGTAAGAGTTTGATGGATAAACAGGCTTTGCGCCAGACAAGGGAGACCTATAGACAGTAACAATAACAGGGATAAAGTAAGTTTGGGGGCAGCCAAGTTTTTAGACTTTATGAATCACGAAGGTAACTACACCCCAAATGGCAAAATCCATACCCTCTGCAATATGAATTGTGGGATAGTCTTCGCTCTCAGGCACAAGATAGTATTCATTCGCTTCCATCTTAAGACGCTTTACGGTAAGCTCTCCCTCCACAATGGCAATCACAATATGGTTATGAATCGCTTCCAAAGAACGATCCACCACCAGGATATCATTGGGCAACATCCCTGCTCCCGCCATGGAATATCCATCTACCTTAACAAAGAAGGTGGAGGCTGGATGAACTACCATATACTCGTTCAAATCTAGCTTTCCTTCGATATAATCTTGTGCGGGAGAGGGAAAACCGGCAGAGATTTTAGAGGCCATCAGAGGGCGAAATAGTTTCTTCCCTTCTTGATAGGTATAGATTGCCTGGATAGAGCCGTCGTTTCGTAGTTTCATATCGCTTAAAAAAGCGAACGGATGGACTAAGCCATCCGTCCATGCTAAATTCCAGCCTTATTTAGGCATCTTTTTGTCTTTAAGTAGGTTCTTAGCCTGGGCACCCCATTTGGCATCGTTTTGGATGCGTTCCAGATCGACCTTGGCAGAAGTGTAGTTTTTAAGCTGATAATATGCCAAGCCACGGAGCATAAGAGCATCTGAATTACGGCTATCGGCTGCGATGGTGATGGTGGCATAAGTAACTACTTTGGAATATGTCTTGGTGCCATTGTAATAACTGGCAAGCAGCAAGGCAAGCTGAGGGTCTTTATCGATAGTGATGGACTTTTCATAGTATTCCACCATCTTCTTTTTGTCGCCCATTTCATCGTAGTTTTTGCCAATCATCGTGTATATTGTGGCAAGCTCACCGGCAGGGGGATTGGTTGCTACAAGTTTCTCAAGGTATAGATTGGCATTCTTCCAGTCCTTGGATGCGCGGTAGAAATTTGCCATACGACGATACATATCTGCATCCGGCCTTAGTGCCAGAGCTTTCATATAATATTTGCCGGCTTCCACGGTGTTGCCACGCTCCACATAGCGATCGGCAAGATTGATGAAGGCAGCGGCGTCTTGGGATGCTTCTGCGTATTCAATTAACACTGTATATGCTCTAGCTTCGTCCTTAATATTGTCACTTAATACAAAGAACTTGGCATTTAATATTTCAGGGTCATTGGGTTGAATGGCAAGAGTAGAGTCGTAATATTTAATTGCCTGTTCATAGTTTCCTGCGCTTTTGGCAGTAATGGCAAGGTTATTATAAACGCCAAGGATGTTATCTTTCAGTTTATCCTTGGTAATGCTGATAGGATTTAATGCCTTGTAAATAGATAAAGCATTCTCATAGCTTACGATGGCTTCATTATACATGTTGGCAGTGATGCTTTCTCCAGCCATGTCAATATTAGACTTGGCAATATTGAGATTCATCTTTTCGATGTTTAGGGCGATAGAATCGCTAGGAACTGATGTGGGAGCTGCTTCTTCAAACAATGCAATTGCTTCTGTGTAGGAAGCTATGGCATCATTAAAAAGCCCTTCATCATAACTTTTGTTGCCTTCTGTAGAGGCTTCGTAGGCTAGGGCAAGGGGATTGCGAACGGGTACGGGTTCCAAAACAACTTGTTTATTACCGCCACAGGCAGCAAGCAAGAGCATTGTTACTATGCTTATGAGACACAATATCTTTAGTTTCATGAGTAAATCCTCCAGTTTCTTTTGATTCCTAAAGCATGGCTGAGCAGTTTTTTGTCAACTTAAAAAAGCAATCAAGCAAGTCTTATGCATATTTCTACACATTTATTTTGATTTTCTTCGACACCACCTATATCGTTGCTATACATACATATAAGCAATATATTGAAAGCCGTGAACCCGCATTAAACCGTTAATCTGTTTTCTAACTCACTTTTTTCTATTGACAGAATAATAGAAGTGCATTTACATCAACTTCAATATGTCTCTTACTCTTATCACAAAACTAATAGGAGGTAATATGAGCAGAGATGATTTGGTAAAAAAAATCGCAGGTGCAGCCGGTATTTCTCAGAAAGTAGCCGGTCTTGCCCTCGCCGCTGTTCTTGAAGGCGTAACTGAAACCCTACAGCAGGGTGGAAAAGTTTCATTAGTCGGTTTTGGTTCTTTCAGTGTTGCACAGCGTAAAGCTCGCAACGGTATCAATCCCAAAACTAAAAAGCCTCTCAAAATACCAGCCCGTAAGGTTCCAGTTTTTAAAGCTGGCAAGAAACTCAAAGAGGCCGTCAAAAAGTAAGACAATTAAATTCACATTAACGAGAGGCAGTAAGGTAACACTTATTGCCTTTCATTTTCTCTACATCTTTTAAGGATTTACATGCTCTCACTTGCTTGGCTTTAGCTCACTATTATTATGCCAATGCTCCACTAACGCGCTTCCTTTGTTTTGTTTACGAGGAGCTCCAGAGCTAAATCAGGGGAATGAAATAGATTAAAACAGATGCCTTACTGGAATCTTGCTATCACACCCCACTTTGATCCCTCTTAGTGGGATTAAGGTGGCCTGTGATAGTGACATGCTGGCAGTAAAAAGGCAAAAAAAACCGACTAGTAACAGCCGGTAAAAGTTAGTTTTGAGATTATCACAAATACGTTGTTACCGCTTCGTGCTACTAGTCTGGTTTATTATCCCCTTGTCTATCAGTTTAGTGGTATCGTTCATGGAGGGAACATCAGAGAAGTATTTGCTATAGACGATACGGAGTTTATGTTTCTCGGAATTTAGCGGGGATACATCGGGAAGTTCGTAGAGGAGATCAACTTTATTACTGGCGAGCACTGTGGCATACTCGTAATCAACTGTGCGAAGAAACTTGCCATTGGCATCAAAT
>JALNXT010000240.1 GCA_023230245.1 Candidatus Cloacimonadota bacterium | reverse complement strand
ACGAGTCCTATATCGTAATAGACCCGGGTGACAGTCCCTATGAAAAGATGGAACTGTTGGAAGTGGACGAATACTACGAGATCAAAGACAAAGTGGGCGACAACTTTATCGCCTTGATGGGTGCGGAAGCGGTTAAAGAGCTTCTGTCTCGCATTAACCTCAAAAATGATGCGCTTGATCTGCGGACTCGTCTCAAATTTGAAGAATCTGCCTTGCGCAAACAAAAGCTAATAAATAAGCTTAAGATAGTTGATGCTTTCATCAAGAGCGGGAATAAACCCGAATACATGATTATGGAAGCATTGCCGGTGTTGCCTCCCACATTAAGACCTTTGGTACCCTTGGAAGGTGGACGCTTCGCTACAGCAGACTTTAACGATTTATACAGAAGAGTTATTACGCGTAATAACCGCCTGAAAGGCTTGTTAGAAATCCGAGCTCCCGAAGTGATTCTACGCAACGAGAAACGGATGTTGCAAGAAGCGGTGGATGCCTTAATAGACAATAGTCGCAAGGCTCGTCCGGTTAGGGGCAGAGGAAATCGTCCTTTAAAATCTCTTACCGATCAGTTGAAAGGTAAACAGGGACGTTTCCGCCAGAACCTTTTAGGTAAGCGTGTTGACTATTCAGGTCGTTCTGTTATTACAGTTGGTCCTGAGCTTAAACTGTATCAATGCGGGCTACCCAAAGAGATGGCTGTTGAATTGTTCAAGCCTTATCTTATTGAAAAACTTCAAAAAATGGGCGAAGTGGATAAAGTAAAGAATGCCAAGAAGCTAATCGAGAAGAAGCAGCCCGAAATATGGTCTATTCTCGAAGAAGTTATTAAGGATTATCCAGTTCTCCTAAACCGTGCACCTACGCTACATCGTCTTGGTATTCAGGCATTTATGCCGGTATTGACGGATAACAAAGCTATTCAGCTTCACCCCATGGTATGCGTACCATTTAATGCTGACTTTGATGGTGACCAGATGGGTGTATATATCCCCCTGTCACTCGAAGCTCAAATTGAAGCCAGAGTGCTAATGTTATCCACACGCAACTTGTTATTGCCCGCCAATGGTAGATTAGCCATGGCTGCTAACCAAGATATCGTGTTAGGATGCTATTATCTTACTATGGAAGAAACAGCCTCTCCCGAAGATTTGCAGAAACTGCGTCATTTCTATGGCGTGGATGATGTAATTGCTGCTTACGAAGCCGAAGAGCAACTTTGCTGTGTAAAAGGCGAAGCAGTAATCGAGCGGAGCTTGGATTTACACACTTGGATCAGAGTAAAGCTGGATTCCAATTTTGTTATCACTACTGTCGGTCGTGTTATCTTTAATCAGATTATCCCGCCAGAAGTGGGCTTCCAAAACATCACTTATGATAAGGGCAAGCTCAATGATCTTGCCATGCTATGTTTTGATGCTGTTGGCCAGTGGCGTACCGCCGTTATCCTGGATGATCTGAAAGCAATGGGATTCAAGTATGCTACTCGTGCAGGTGTTACCTTCAGCTTTGGTGATATTGTCGTCCCCAAGCGAAAAGGCGAAATTATCGCCCAATCCGAAGAGGAAGTGAAGAAGATCAACGATCTTCACCAAAAAGGTGGCATCACAGAAAACGAACGCTTCGGCCGTGTTGTTGACCAATGGAAGAAAACCACGGTGCGTGTTACAGACGAAATGATGGACGAGTTAGCTCTTACAAGAAGCGGGTTGAACTCCATCTATATGATGTATAAATCCGGTGCTCGTGGCAGCAAAGACCAGATCAAACAGTTAGGTGGTATGCGTGGTTTGATGGATAAACCTACCAAGATTGCAAGCGGCGGCGGTGCCGACGTTATCGAGACACCTATTAAATCTAATTTCAAAGAAGGCTTAACTGTGCTGGAATACTTCGTGTCAACTCACGGAGCCAGAAAGGGTTTGGCTGATACAGCGCTTAAGACCGCAGATGCAGGTTACTTAACACGTCGCTTGGTCGATGTGGCTCAAAATGCAATTATTACAATGGAAGATTGTGGCACTGCTCGTGGCGTACACATGACCGTCCTTAAAGAAGGAAACGAGATAGTTCAGACTTTGGCAGAAAGAATCCAAGGACGCACGGTGGTTGAAGATATAATCAGCCCTATCACCGGAAAGGTGTTGGTTGCAGCCGGAGAGGAAGTCTCAAATAAAATGGCTAAAACCCTGCAGAACCACGGCCTCATCACAGTCCATGTACGTAGCGCTTTAACTTGCGAAGCCGATAGAGGTATTTGTGCAAAATGTTATGGACGCAATCTTGCCACGCAGAAACCCGCCACGATAGGCGATCCTGTTGGTATCGTTGCAGCTCAAAGCATTGGTGAACCGGGTACACAGCTAACCCTTAGAACCTTCCATATTGGTGGCGCAGCTTCAACTGCAACAGATTTGGCAGAAGTTGTATCAGGACACGATGGTTTGGCTAAGTTCGACCGTATGAATACAGTTACGAATCCTGAAAATCAGCTTATCTCAGTAAGTCACCTTGGACGTCTTCTTATCTATGACGAAAACGATGAGAGCAAGATACTTGAAGAATTCAAGGTAGAATATGCTGCTACGGTTCATGTTCAGGATGGACAGAAGATTGCCAAGGATACCAAGCTGCTTTCTTGGGATCAATTTAATAATCCCTTGATTTCAACGGCAAAAGGTGTGCTACACTACGAAAACTTCCTGAAAGATATCACCTATAAGGAAGAATACAACGACATCACCTTTACCAGGGATTTAACCATCATCGAATCCAAAGACCGCAAGAAACAACCACAGTTCAGAGTTGTTGGTGACGATGACACAGTTCGTTTAATACCACTTCCCACGGGCTTAGTTATTCGTGTGGAGGATGGAAGCTTCGTGCATACTGGCGATATTCTGGGTCAGACATCACGTATGACCATGAAACAAAGAGATATTACGGGTGGTTTGCCACGTGTTCAAGATCTCTTCGAAGCAAGAGTGCCAAAGGACAAAGCCAAGATATCTGATATCGATGGTGTGGTTACCATTGGTGGACTTAAGAAAACCGGGCGCGACATCTTTGTTACCCCTTCTAACGGTCTGTTTGCTCCCTTCGATGGCAAAGTGGTGGTAGTCCTCGATGATGATAAGAAGCAATATATTATAGCCCTATCTGATAAAGCAGTATATTCTGAAAATGATGGTAAGGTTACCATCATCGAAGAGAATCGCAAAAAGTATGTGCAGGTGGCAAAACGGAATCAAAAGCCTATGCAGTATGAAATCCCCAAAGGGATGCAGATTATTGTTAAGAACGATGAATCCGTTAAAATCGGCGCACCTCTATGCGGAAAACAATATCTTGTGCCTCCCGAGCAGGAAAGCATTGTCGTGACAGGCGACGCTGTGTCTATTAAACAGCCTATCGCTGGCCGTAAATACATGATTCCTTCCGGTAAGAGAATTATCGTTCACCAAAGTGACTATGTGGAAAGTGGAGATGCATTATCAGATGGACCTTTCGATCCACACGACATGCTGGTGAAAGGCGTTATCGAAGCTCAGATGCTTATCCTCAATGAGGTTCAGGAAATCTACCGTAAACAGGGCGTGAAGATAGATGATAAACATGTGAGTGTTATCATCCGCCAAATGTTCAAGAAGGTTCGTATTACTGAAAGCGGGAGCACCAGCTTCTTGCAGGGTGATATTGTGGACAAGATCTTGGTGGAGAAAGAAAACCGCGAAGCTCTTGAATTCGAAAAGACGCCTGCGCAGTTTGAACAATTGCTGTTGGGAATCACCAAAACCTCGCTGTTAACCG
>JALNXT010000239.1 GCA_023230245.1 Candidatus Cloacimonadota bacterium | reverse complement strand
AGATATTCCTGAATTTTGCACTTCTGAATCCAGCTATAAAGTGGTAAAACTGCTTACCGATAGCGGGATTTGTACCGGAACCGGAGAAGCAAAACGCCTCATTAATGGAGGAGGGGTTTCTTATGAAGGTGAGAAGATTTGCTCCATTGATGCGGAGCTCGATATAGCCGATGGCAGTGTGTTACGTGGCGGAAAGCGTAAATTTATCAAGATAAAAAAACTATGATTCCCGCACCATTATTTAAACTTATTACCAATGCTGCGATTATTGGAATCGTCTTCTATAGCATAATAATACACGAGTTCAGCCATGCCTTTGCTGCATATTTGCTTGGAGATGATTCTGCTAAACGTGCCGGCAGGCTTAGCTTGAACCCTATCAAACACATAGATTGGTTTGGCACGGTTATTTTACCGCTTTTTTTGTACTTTACCGCAGGTTTCATCTATGGATACGCCAAGCCGGTGCCCTTCAACCCCTATAATTTCAATAACTTGAAACGCGATTCAGGGTTTACCGCACTGGCAGGGCCTGCATCAAATATTCTCATCGCCATACTCTTTGCATTGGTATATCATTTAGTGGGCTTTATCCCTGTCGTCAAGATGGTGGCGTTCTACGTGATCTTCCTAAACCTGCTGCTGGCTTTTTTTAACCTGATTCCGTTTCCGCCTTTGGATGGTTCAAAAGTTCTGGGCATGTTCCTTACCGATGATGCGTATTACAAATGGACAATGCAGGAACGTAAGGGGATGATGTTTCTCTTTGCCATTATCATTATTTCCAATTTACTGGGCTTAAATTTGATCGGTAAAATAGTTCTGCCACCTGTGCAGTTTGTGATGGCCTTACTGGGAGTAAGCTAAGAATTAAGAATTAAGAATTAATGATGCGTTATGTAGCTTGATTCTTAACTCTAAATTCTTAAGAAAAAAAGATAATATAGGAGTACTGACATGGACTTACAACAGATTCAACAGATGATCGACGAAAACGAGGTAAAAGCCATAGACCTCAAGTATTGTGGCATGGACGGCAAATGGTATCACATCACCTGTCCGGCACGCAGATTGGCTAATGTGCTGGTACGCGGAATTCCTTTTGATGGCTCCTCCATCCCCGGAATGCGCAGTGTGGAAAGTGGCGACATGGTGCTAATGCCAGATATCGAAACTGCCCATATTGATCCCTTCTACGATACCCCTACCCTCAGAATGATCTGCTCAATCTGCGACGCAGAATCCCGCATTGGCGTTAAAAAAGACCCTCGCAGCGTTGCCCTAAGAGCACATGAATATCTTCTTTCCACAGGCATAGCCGATAGCTCTACTTGGATTCCGGAATTGGAGTATCACCTCTTCGACACCGCACAGTTTAATTCCGATCCCTTCAGTGCGGGGTATAACTTTAGCTCCAGCGAGAGTAAAGATGCATTGCCTGATGACAACGAAGATTTGGATGCTCTTAGTTTGCAAGGCGTGAAGGGCTATCACATGGATACCCCCTTCGACCAATATTATGAAGTAAGACAAGAAATGGTGGACACCATGGAAGAGCTTGGCATAAATATCCGTTACCACCACCATGAAGTTGGCATATCTTCACAACAGGAAATTGAAACAGAATTGCTGGAATTCCCCAAAATATGTGACGATGTGATGGTGATGAAAGATATCATCCGCAGGACTGCACTGGAAAATGGACTAAGCGCATCTTTCATGCCCAAGCCAGTTTACAATCACGCTGGCAATGGCATGCACTTCCACATCATGCTGCATAAGAAAGGTAAGAATGTGTTTTACAAGAAGGGTGGCTATGCCGATCTCTCTAAAGAAGCGATTTGGTTTATCGGCGGTATTTTGAAACACGGCCGTGCCCTGATAGCTTTCACAAACCCCAGCACAAACAGCTACAAACGTTTACTCCCCGGTTTCGAAGCACCCGTGAAGCTTTTCTACGGACTCGCTAACCGCAGTGCCGCTATCCGTATCCCACGTTATGCCAACACTCCCGAAAGCAAGCGTTTCGAATTTCGCACCGGTGATGGCACCTGCAATCCATACTTTGCCATGAGCGCAATGCTGATGGCTGGTTTGGATGGAATTAAAAACAAGATAGACCCTGCCAAGTATAACTTCGGGCCTTTTGACGATAACGTTTTTAACTGGAGCGAAGAGAAGAAGGCAACCCTACTATCCATCCCTGCCAATTTAGCTGAAGCGATGCAAGCTCTGGAAGAAGACCACGATTTCTTGTTACAAGGTGGAGTATTTAACCAAGAACTGATTGATAGCCACATAGCATTGAAAATGAAAGAGTACGAAGCAGTTAACGCCCGTCCTCACCCACATGAAATGATGCTATACTACAATCTATGATAAATTCGGAATGGTTTTTGCATTCATTCCGGTAGTCAAAACAAATATAGTTGAGGAAGTGCCCATGAAAAAAGCTGTTCTAATCGCGCTCGCATGTGTTGTAGCGGGCTTTGCCTTCGGTATAAGTACCGAGCAGGCTTTGCAATCTTACAATTCTGCCTTTTCCATTGGAGCAAAAAGCTCCGCTTGGATGCAGGTCGGTTTTACTTTACCTGAATACACCGTAACCGATGAGAATAAAGGTGGTGTAAATTACAAGAAGATCTCGATAGCTGATGCAGGCACTCTGCTTCAAAGCGGTATGCCAGAGTTCCCTACCATCTCTACTTCCATTGCAGTTCCCATACACGGAAGTGTAAGCATCGAGGTAATATCTTCGCAGCAACACACAGTACCGGAATTCATCCCCTATCCAGTGCAGCAAGGTGCAGAGCTTGAAAGCCCGAAGAGCTTCCAATATAACAGCGATTATTACAGCAATGGCGGTAACTACCCTGAAGCAGCTATTCAATATGGTGAGCCGATGATATTAAGGGACTTCCGCATTGTTACTGTTCAAATCAATCCTTTTGCATACAACGCACAAACGGGTGAGTTGACAGTTCACGATAACATCCAGTTTAGGCTGAATTTCGATAATAATGTCGGCATTAATGAATTAGCTGCCGAACCCGAAACTATCTCATCCAGCTTTGCAAATATATACGAATCGATGATCCTCAACTTCAACGATTATCGGAATCGTCTGGTAGCAAACACAGCCCCAAGAATCCTCATGATATATGGGAATAGCACTGATCCCCTCTACCAGACTGCAATAAATGAATTTGCCCTCTGGAAAAGACAAAAAGGTGCGGATGTGATGATGGCAAGCACTGCCACCACAGAGGCTGGCAGTTCTACAACAAGCATCCGTAACTATATCCTGGCAAAATATAATGACCTGGCTACCAGACCAGATTTCGTAGTACTGATTGGCGACACTGCGGGAAGTTATACTATCCCTGCTTATAGTGTATCCAGTGGCGGATCGGATTATCCCTACACCCATTTAGCGGGAACAGATATCCTGGGAGATTGTTTTATCGGGCGTATATCTGTAGAGAATCTCTCTCAGCTTAAGGTTGTTTTAAACAAGATCTATCTTTATGAAAGAGACATCAATCTAAATACTGCTGGGTGGCTTAACCGGATGCTGTTGGAGGCAGACACAGCACCATCAGGAATTTCCACAGTATATATTAGCAAATATATCAAGGAAATGGCACTGTATGTAAACCCCAATTACACCTTCACAGAACTTTACGGGACTAGCCCTTTCACCACTCCAGTAACCAACGCCATGAACCAAGGGGTAGGTTTCTATAGTTTCAGGGGTTACATCGATTTCAGTGCCCCGAATGAAGGTGCTTTGTCCAACGGATTCAAGCTGCCCCATGCT
>JALNXT010000238.1 GCA_023230245.1 Candidatus Cloacimonadota bacterium | reverse complement strand
AGCAACCTTGGGCAAAGCTCCCAAGATAGATAAATGGACTTTCTCCACCAATGGCGTATCCATAGCAGGCATGAAAGGCATCCCTTGCATTGGCATGGGGCCCGGCAACGAAATATATGCCCACGCCCCCAATGAAGCCTGCCCCGTGGAACACTTAACCTCTGCTGCAGCGTTTTATGCAGCGCTTGTGTATGAACTGGGCTTAGGTGAATAACTTCCTTAGCCACTTCCGCTGCACCCAGTGTGGCAAAGAGTTTGAGCCGCTTGGCTTGCACTACCTCTGCGATATATGCAGCAAGGATTACAAGCCCGGTATGCCCTTATTGGGTGTGCTGGAAGCGATGTTCGACTATCCTGCCATTGCCAAAGCGTGGATGGAATTGCCTGACCCACTGCTGTTTAGCGCAGTGCATCCGCAGTTCTATCCGCCTATACCTGTGGGAAATACGCCTTATTTTAAGGCTCCGCGCTTAAGTGAAAAGATTGGGCTTCCGCAGTTATGGATAAAGAACGACGCCCTGAACCCCAGCGGTAGCTATAAAGACCGCGCTTCGCAAGTGGTGGTAGCCGATGCAACCCAAAAGGGTATAGCAGAGATCGTGGCTGCCAGCACCGGTAATGCAGCTTCGTCACTTGCGTGCATCGCTGCCTCGGTAGGCAAGCAAGCGGTTATCTTCGCTCCGGCTGCTGCACCTCCAGCTAAACTAATCCAGATACAGGTGCATGGAGCAAAGCTGAACAAGGTGCAAGGCACTTACGACGATGCCTTTAAGGCTGCTTTGGATTATTCTGCCACGCATAACTGTCTGAACCGCAATACGGGCTATAACCCCTTAACCGTGGATGGTAAAAAGAGCGCGGGACTGGAAATCTACCTGCAAAACGGACAGCAAGTACCGGATTGGATTGTGATTCCCGTGGGCGATGGCGTGATCTTAAGCGGTATCCATAAAGCCTTTACGGATTTACTTAGGGCTGGAATAACAGACAAGTTGCCTCGTTTACTCGCCGTGCAAGCAGCGAGCAGCGATGCCATCACCAGTTATTGGGAAACGGGCAAGTATCAAGATGCCAGGCAACCCGCTACGATAGCAGATTCTATCAGCGTGAAAACGCCTGCTTTGGCGCATTGGGCAGTGCAGTCGATAAAAGAGAGCAATGGCAAGGCAATAAGGGTTAGCGATGCCGAAATACAAGATGCACAGCTTGAATTGGCACAGCTTGCCGGAGTGTTTGCAGAGCCTTCTTCGTCTGCCACCTTGGCGGGATTGAAGCTCGCCATCGCCAAGGGCTGGATTCCCGCCTCCGCAGGAACGACAATTGTGTTATTGATAACAGGTCACGGACTTAAAGACACTGCTGCAGTGAAAGGCTTTGCATAATGGATAACACATCTTTGCACGCCAACACTCCAGAACCCCAACACCCCAGCACCCCCGGTGTTTACGATTTCCACGTGCATATCGGCGAAACCATAGGTGGCTTTGAACTTGCGGATAACTGGCAGAGCTTCGACCGCATGGCAGAGCTTTGCGGGCTGGAAGGCATCGGCGTGTTTGTTACCGAAGCTAAGGACGAGAGCCTTCATAACAAACTTGCCCGCATGCGCGAAGCAGCCAAAGAATTCTCCGGCAAGGTGTTCTGGCACCTCACCCCTATGCTGCTCGATGCCAAGCCGATCATAGAGCTGCTAACCGATGATAGCGACCTAAAGCTTTATACCACCTATCGCGAAGCAGGGCTGTACCAAAGCTACGAAGCCATTGAACGCCTGATGAAAGACTTATCCAGCCACAAGCCACGCCTATTGGTGCATTGTGAAGACGATGAGATTATCGCCGAGCATAGCGAACGGAACCCTTTCCTGCGTCCTCCGGATCACTGTCTGCGCCGTCCCGAAATAGCTGAAATAACCGCCGTGGAGAAGCTGCTGGATTTGTCGCTTAGCCACAAATACCCCCTCCATATTGTGCATGTATCTTGCCCGCAAGCAGCACTGCTCATTCAGGAAGCCAAGAAGGAAGCGGACTATATCACCTGCGAAACAGCACCGCACTATCTGCTGTTTAATGAAGATAGCCTTGCCGATCCGCAAGGTCACCGCTGGCTATGCTCTCCTCCCTTGAGGAGCGAAAGCAGCCGCGGAGCAATGGTGGAGCTGCTACAGGATGGCATCTTTGATGTTATTGCCAGTGATCACTGCGCCTTTTCCTTAGGGTTGAAGGATCACGGCATCTTGCACCCCCAACAAACACCGATGGGTATTGCCGGAAGCGGAGCTTTATTCACTCTCTTAGCAGAGCATTTAGTGGGTAGAGGCAAGCTCAGCATGGCACAGCTTTTTACCCTGATAAGCCACAATCCCGCCAAGCTGATGAATATGCCCACAAACGCCAATAAATACCACTGGGAACGCTTGGGCGCACCCAATCCCGTTATCCCAAGTTTAGCAGACACGCCGAATCCTTGGATGGATTTCTGGTCTCACTACGAATTACGGAGGAAGGCGTGAATAAACTTAGCTTCTCACTACTCACTTTTCTGTTATTTTTGGCAGGATGTGCCAATTTTGATACCAGCAACCTGCAATCTGCAAAGCCTCTTCCTGCAGGGGAAAGACGGCTTAGCTGGCAAGTAGCCCCAGCTCTAAGCTACGCTCATCTTATTCCTCTACAGAACGATACCGGCGAGACAATAGCTGAAGGTGATGAACATATATCAATAGGGATTGCCAATCGCCCTAGAATTACTATTGGATTAGGACGCGGCATGGAATTGAGTGGTGCTTTTTCATTTTATATGGGCACCGAGTACAATATAGCGCAAATAGGTAGCCATCTTAAGCATGATACACCGGCTGCTATGCTAAAATTACAGGCTAAGAAATCATTTCCTATTGGTGAAAGATACCACTTAGCTATAGCGCCCACATATACGGCTAATAATGGAGTTTTTACGCCAAGAAGATCTGCTTGTAAATTTGCCGCCAAGGGTTGGGAAATCCCTGTCATCTATACAAAAGTTATTCCTAATGCGGAAGGTAACCATCGCCATAGCTTTACCATGCGCTATGCAGAAGCAGTGATTAAGTCGGAAGTTAAGTACATTCCTGCTATCTATGATGGATCTGATATGAGTATCTATAAGCAGCCCGACCATACTATGTATCGAGCTGCACTTATTTATACCTTCGGTTACGAAAAGGCAAAGAAACGACGCTTTTTCGATGTAGGCTTAGAGCTTGTTATCGTTGGTGAAAGAGGTCAAATAATGCCAATCTTTGGCATAAACTGGGATATAGCGGGCATGAAGGAGATACCATGGAAATAGCACACGGGAAACCACTGATTAAATTGAGTATTAGATTATGAAAGACACAAAAAGCAAAGCTGCTTTTCGCAACGACGCCTATGCCAAAGTAACAGGCATCGCCAAATACACGGACGATTACACCATGCCCCAAATGTTGCATGCAGTTCCCGTTTATGCACCTGTCGCAGCGGCAAAGATTGTTAATATCGATAGCTCCCAAGCCTTGCTGCAAGAGGGTGTTATCGCCGTCTTTACCGCCAAAGATATCCCCGGTTCTGTGAAGTTCGGGCAGATTATAAAAGACTACCCCACGCTGGTATTGGACATCATCAAATCCACCGGCGATGTGCTGGCTTTAATTGTTGCCGAAAACAGGGAGCAAGCGATTGCAGCCATAGCTTTTATGAAGATTGAGCTGGAAGAACTGCCTGCCATCTTCGATCCCGAAACCGCCATGTTGCCCGAGACACCGCTTTTACACCCTGAACACGGCAGCAATGTGTGCAATTA
>JALNXT010000237.1 GCA_023230245.1 Candidatus Cloacimonadota bacterium | reverse complement strand
TCTGGCAGAGCAGCGAGTGCATATCCAGAGCGGGCTCGCTGCGCTGGCTTATTTGATCGGCAATCTGGCACCTTTCTTCGTGATGTGTGCGCAAAAGGATTTGGGCATCCATAGTGAGGATAAATCACCGCTGGCAAAGGGTGCACCAGTTATCGTGATCTACGATAAAGTCGCCGGTGGCATAGGGCTTAGCCACAAGCTGTATGAACTGCATTCGCGCCTTATCTATGCAGCGATGGATAGGGTAAAGCATTGTGCTTGCGAGAACGGATGCCCTGCCTGCGTTGGACCCGTAGCCGAAAACGGCTTGGGTGCCAAAGAAGAAGCGATGGCTATTTTGCAGGAGTTGCTGTAAACGGATATTGACTTTATGGCTCAAGTTCATTTATAGTGGGTAAGAAAACATATACTCCAAAAATACAAGATCGCAGTCCCGGCGGGACGATAGGTATTAGCGACGGGTTTCAACCCGGCGAAAATAGATCACAAATGCAGATAGCCCCAGCGGGACGACAGATGGGCTTATGTTTATTTGGCGATATTCGTAGCTATACAAGGTCACCTTTCGCCCCGATAGGGCTTCTTGGGAATTACATATTCACTAACGCCGGGTTGAAACCCGTCGCTATTATCTACCATCCCTAATGGGATTTCTCAACGAGCTATAAAGTATCTCATTGATGCACTCACCCACTCTAAATAAACATGAGCCGACTTTATTGGGATTACTTCTGCAACAAGCTCATTAACATGCATAGGAAACCTTGCTTTTATATCCAAGCTGAGCATGATATGTATACAAAAAGCCACATTTATATACACGTGGGTAATGACAATTATATGGCATTTAGCTCACAATTGCGCTGGGATGGTTTTTTTGACTTATAAAGCGGCGACGATATCTCCAAAACAAACGCTGTATTTACATTTTCGCCGCTTTATGAGTTAAAAGAAAAACTGCTGCGGGGTGCTTATCCTCTTTTAACTCACAATTACGCTGTGTGAATGTTCTTCCGCTCTGTTTTGTAACTCGTCGCAGCGTAATTGTAAGTCAAAACCTGCTTCAATATCGCTATCATTGCCCACTCAATGCCCATGTGAAGGGCAATGGGTGGGCAATGATAGGGCAATTCCAGCAAAGGCATGTGGCGTCCTAAAATCAAGCATACAAGATGCCTGCCACGGCATAATATCCGCAGCCCAGCTTCCACTGTCAGGGTAGGTGCCACATTTCCGCTTGACATATATCCCCTTGCGGGATATATGGTTCCTTCTAAAGAGGATAGATAACATATGTGCTACGTAAACAAAAAGTTATATGAACAAAGTGTTAAACAGATAGATGGAAAGCATTTGCCAAGCGCAGATGCTTTTTTTTTGCTTCGGAGGTGGCATGTTTCTCGATGAATTAATCCGTAAAAGTTTGGAAGAAGATATTGGAACTGGGGATATTACCACAAAATATCTTGATTTGGAACCAGTCAGCAGCACTGCCTTCATTGTTGCCAAAGCCGAGGGTGTGCTTGCCGGAGCGGATATTGCCCGTGCGGTGTTTAAAATGGTGGATCCCGAACTGAAGATCACACTTTACCGCAAGGATGGCGACAAGCTGCAGCCCAAAGATGAGATTATGCGTCTGGAAGGGCGTCCGGGCTCTATTTTACAGGGTGAAAGAACTGCCTTAAACTTTATGCAGCGGCTTTCCGGCATTGCCACTAAGACAGCCATGCTGGCTGCCCTCATTGCCAAAACCGATACCAAGCTGTTGGATACACGCAAGACAACTCCCATGTTGCGCACACTGGAAAAGTATGCGGTACGCATCGGAGGAGGCTATAACCACCGCTTTGGGCTATTCGACATGGTGCTGATTAAAGAAAACCATATCCGTGCCTGTGGCTCCATAACTTCTGCGGTGCAACGCATTCGCAACCATAACACCACTTACAAGATTGAAGTGGAAGTAACCAATATGGCAGAGCTTGATGAAGCCTTTGCCGCCGGTGTGGATAGGGTTATGCTGGATAATATGACTACTGCCCAGATAAAAGCAGCGGTTAAGAAATATAAGAAACGTATGGAATTTGAAGTATCGGGCGGTATTACTGAAGAGAACATCTTGGCTTATGCCAAAACTGGCGTTCAGTATATCTCCTCGGGTGCTCTTACACATTCCTATAAATCATTGGATATCAGCCTTTTATTTAAGGAGTAAGAATGGAAGATCAACTGCGAACTTTAGCCAAAATGCAAACCCTGGATAACGAAATAGGCAGATACCGGGTTTTACAACACGAATTACCCAAACAACTGAACGAGATTATAGAAAGTGTGGAACAGGCTACCATAAACCTGCTTGCCTGCGAAACAGTGCGTGCCGAAATAAGCAAAAAGCAAAGAGCTTTGGAAGCCGACATAAAAACCCATCAGGAAAAGGGTAAGAAGTATGCCACGCAGCTTTCCGAGATAAAGAATAATAAGGAATATAAGGCACTGAACAGCGAGATTTCTTATTTGAAGACTAAGGTTTCGGAAATCGAATCTCAAATGCTGGAACTGATGGAAGAAGACAATGCTGCCAAAGAAACCGTGGCTGCTGCTAAAGCAGAACTGGAAAAAGCAGAACAGCGCAAACGGGATAAAGAAGGCGACCTGCGCCACCAGATAGACGGCTTGGAAACCAAGATTGAAGAAGTGCGGGCTGCCCGTAACGATCTTGCCAGAACTCTGCCGGTGATGGTGGTGAAGCACTACGGAAACATGATCAAGAACAAAAGCAACCAGGCTGTGGCTTACAACCGTGATGGTTCCTGCGGCGTTTGTGGCTTTGTTATCCGTCAACAAACCCGCATCGAATTGCAACTGATGCGTAAACTTATCTTCTGCGAAAACTGCGGTAGAATCCTGATGAACCGCTTTATCGTGGCAGAACCCGAAGCTTAAGCAAATTTTATACAGGGAAGAACAGATGTTCGCTGCGCTTCTTGCGCAGAGGAAAGTCCGGACACCACAGGGCAGGATACTTCCTAACGGGAAGCTGCAGCAATGCAGAGCCAGCGCCACAGAAACAAACCGCCTTTCGCCTTTATGGTGAAGGGCAAGGGTGAAATGGTAGTGTAAGAGACTACCGGTATCCTTGGTGACAGGGATAGCCAGGTAAGCCTTATCCGGTGCAATGCCAAATAGGAAAGCTATGATGCTGCCCGCATCGCTTTCGGGTAGGCAGCTTGAGCTTGCTCGCGAGGGTAAGCCCAGATGGATGGACATCACTTCCGGGAAACCGGGAGCACAGAATCCGGCTTACGATCTTCCCTGTTTATATAATTGAGGAATTAATGACAACTAGCGTTATAGGATGCAGAAACTGTCTAACTTATCAGTATTGGGCTGACAGTGTCCATTGGGCTGCCAATCTCCGAATTGGCAGAGACAGCGAAGCTGCCTTGGAAGCATCCTCCGGATGCTGTGGCAAATCGGAGTTTGCCACCCCATGCAATACATGACAACTAGCAGAGGAGTAAGAATGCTGAAAAAAGCGATACTAATACTAGTCGTGCTTGGCGCAATAGGTTTATTTGCGCTTTCCAGCAGAGCACCCAAAGAATATATTATCCAAACTACTAGAATAGATGAAGCTTCCGGCATCGCCAGCAGTTACCTGAACAGCGGCATCCTCTGGACACATAACGATTCTGGCGGTAAACCCGAAGTTTATGGCATCGACAACAGCGGACACCTGAAGGCAATTTTAACTCTGGAAGGAGTGAAAAACCGTGATTGGGAAGATATCGCCACCCTGAAAGACCCTAAAACCGGTAAAAGCT
>JALNXT010000235.1 GCA_023230245.1 Candidatus Cloacimonadota bacterium | reverse complement strand
CCAGCGGGTTGATGTGCAGCAGTTTGCCTGTGAACACGGTTTGGATCTCATAGAGCATGATAAACTCTCCGAGGTGGTATTCGTCCAGTTGGGGGAAGATTATGTTACAGTTGGGACGCATGGCGTTGCTAAGGGCAATCTCGGTGGCAAAGCGTTCGGCATTTAGCAGTTCAGATAGCTTTTTATCGCCAAGATAGCTTACTTCTTCGCGGTCGGGATGCAGATTTGGGATAAGGTAATCGTGGTTGAAATTCTCTACCGTTAGGAAGGTGAACACTTTGTCATTGGGCCCTTCTGAATAGAGTTGCACCTGTGAATGCTGGTCTGTAGTTCCAAGGGCTTTTACGGGTGTTTGCCCCACATAAATATCTCTTCCCTGGTTGTCTTTACGCTTGCCGAGGCTTTCTGCCCAAAGCTGGCGATACCAATCGGCAAAGTCATATAGTGAATTGGAGTATGGCATCATAACGCTGATATTCTTGCCCTGACGATAGTATAGGAAATGGAGTAAGCCGTTCAAATAGGCGGGGTTGTTCATGATATCCGGGGAAGAACAGCGATTACGCATTGCCCCGGCACCTTGTAGTAACGCGTTTATATCCATACCTGTGAAAGCGGAAGATACCAAGCCTACATCGGTAAGTATCGAAAATCTACCCCCCACATTGTCCGGGACAGTGAAAGAAGCATAGCCCTCGTCTTTGATAACCTGACGCAAAAAGCCCTTTTCTTTATCGGTGGTGATAATTATTCTATTGCGATAGTCAAGGGGGTATTTCTTTTGTATCAGATCCACTAAGATCATATATCCTGCCATGGTTTCGGCGGTAGTTCCGCTCTTGGTTACGATATTAAATATGGTAGTATCCATATTGATAGAAGCCAATATCTCATGTAGGAAAACAGGATCAACATTATCATAGACAAACAGCTTTTTAGGTAGCCTTTGCTCCGTTTTTAGCGCAGAATATAAAGCTTTGTTCCCCAGTGCTGATCCACCTATCCCCAGAACAACCATCGTATCAAACTTGGCATCGAGTTTAGCAAGAAAGCTCTTGATATGGCTAATGTCACTTTCGGGGAGATTATAAAAACCTAAGATATCTGCCTGACGGTCAGCAAGTATTTCAGTATGTGCAGCAGAGCAGGCATCCTTGGCTTCTTCCAGCTTTTTAAGCGGGATGGCAGAAGGGAAATGAGGCGAAGCAAGCAAATTATGATAGGTAAACTTCAACATAGGTACTCCTAAATCTGATAGTAATGCTTTAAGTCTTTGTAGATAAGCTCTTCAATATCTTGAACTGAGCCAGAGAAATCAAAACGGGAGAGGAGTTGGAAAAGTTCATGGTCACACTTCTGTACAATTGCCTTGACAGTGAAATAATTGCTGGGATTCACACTCAGCTCACGCACACCCAAACCCAACAACAGCGGAATATAATGCGGCAATGATGCCATCTCCCCACATACAGAAAGGGGAGTTTTGAACTTAGCGGCACTTAGTATAGTTTGCCGAATCAGAGATAAAACCGCCGGATGATGTTGAATGTAATAACGGGATACATTATCATTATTGCGGTCAACCGCCAGAGTATATTGCACAAGATCGTTGGTGCCGATACTAAGAAAGTCACAAGCTTTAGCCAGTGAATCAGCTTCCAGTGCTGCGGAAGGGATTTCGATCATGGCACCCAGCTCAATCGAGCTGTTAAATGAAACTCCTTCAGAGTACAATTCCTCTTGGCAGTGGTTAAAAATATGCTTAGCCTCGTTAAAATCTTCCACATCGATAATCATAGGAAACATGATGCGGACATTACCATGAGCGGAAGCACGTAAGATGGCTCGCAACTGGGTATGAAAGATATCATGGTGGGCAAGGCTGAATCTTATGCCTCGATTGCCCAGATATGGGTTTTCTTCGGCACCTTCCAAGCCCAATGGCGCGAGCTTATCTCCCCCCAGATCAAATGTTCGTATTGTTACCGGCGTGGGAGCCATACGCTCTGCCATTAACCGGTATATTTCATATTGTTCGTCTTCGGATGGCAGGGTTTGTCTTGATAGGTAGAGGAATTCTGTTCTAAATAATCCAATTCCGTCACAGCCTAGATTAGTGATTCCTTCCAGTTCTTCAGGAATGCCAATGTTTGCGTATAGGGTTATTTTTTGTCCATCTGAAGTTAAGGAAGCAGAAGCCTTAAGTTTCTCTAGCCGTTGGCGGAGCAATTCTTCTACTTGTACTTTTTGAACGTAGTAGTCGAGGGTTTCTTCATCGGGATTAATAATTAACTTGCCTTCGTCACCGTCCACAATCAGCAAGTCGTCATTTTGGACAACATCCTTTAGGTTGCCGATATTGGCAATAGCTACCAAACCCAAAGCCCTGGTTAATATTGACGCATGGGAATTATAGCTCCCTTTGGAGCTGAGATAAGCACCAATTTTTGCATTTGCCAGCCTGCCTACCATTGAGGGAGTCATTTCTGCAAAGATAGGCACTTTATCACTTCCTAAGCTTTCTGGTAGAGTTTCTGAAAAACCTGTTAGGGTGTTTAATAGCCTTGTACCTACATCCCGATAATCTGCTGCACGTAAAGCAAAAGATTCCACACTCAAAGCTTCAAACTTCTCTACAATAGCGGTAAAGCAATCCTGAATAGCCACTGTAGCGTGTTGCAGCTTTTCTCTTATGGCAGTAGATACCATTGAAAACAGCTCCGGATCGTGCAAGATATCTCTGTGGCTGGCAATAATATCTAAATCTCGGTCACTAATTCTCGTATTATTGATGTCATAGCTAATTTCGGTATCTACTACAGCAATTGCATCCAAAAAGCGGCTTATTTCTTTATCCACGTCTTCGGGAAAAATGCTGTTTCTTTCAATGCTATGCTCATGCACCTCAATATGCAAGGCTCTACCTATAAAAAGTCCGTTGTTTATGCTGTTACCAGTCAAACGTATCATTTTATTCACCAAATCCACCACTAATTAACTCTGTCAATTCTGCAAGCAGGTAATCCTCATCTACGCCATCGGCGATTAGCTGCAAATTTGAACCGCATTCGGCAGCAAGCATCATAACGCCCATGATGCTTTTCCCGTTTACTTTTGTGCCGTCTTTTTCGATAAAGAAATCACTGCGAAACTTGGTGGCAGCACGCACTAACAGTGCAGAAGGCCTGGCGTGCAGCCCCAGCTTATTGGTTACTATTACCGCTACCTGTTTCATCAGCTTTTATTTCTAATCCTTTCTGCATGGTTTTTTTGCGAATTTCGTCATTCACTTTGCGATTAAAATCTTCGGCAGCATCGTAACCAACGCCTTTTAATATCATATTCATGGCAGCTACTTCTACAATCACAGATACGTTTTTCCCTGGAGATACGGGAAGGAAGATAATAGGTATTTTTACCCCTAAATGCTCAGCATAACTATTAGAAAGGCCTATGCGTTCATAATCCATGTTTTCTTGCCAGGGCATCAGTTCAATCTGCAGATCAATAGACTTTTGTTTTCGAGTACGTTCTATACCAAACATCCGTTCCGCATTTACAAAACCTACACCTCGAATTTCCATAAAGTGCCCAAAATCGCGTCCGGGTTTCCCCAAAAGTTGGTCATCCAGATAGCGCAGGGTTATCAAATCATCACCTATAAGGCTGTGCCCGCGGTGAACCAAATCCAGAGCACATTCGCTTTTTCCTATGCCACTTTTACCTGTGAGCAATATGCCAAGACCAAAAACATCTACTAGCGTGGCATGAAGAGTCTTCTCCAGAGCAAATACATCATGCAGATACCTAGACAGATGCTCAATAAGGTTAATC
>JALNXT010000236.1 GCA_023230245.1 Candidatus Cloacimonadota bacterium | reverse complement strand
ACAGATGGTAGCTTTACAACCGGAGGCGATTATTCGGCAGCGTTTGTGTACAAGTTCCAGGTTTGGTATAACACCTCCAATAGTCTTAGTTCGGCTACCCAGCTAAGTAGTGATATAACTGCAACTTTGGGAACTGGATCGCATTCCTTTGCCTCGTTTGAGCAAGCTTTGGCTGCTAACGCCACTAGATATTTCTGGATAACTACAAATGTGGCGATCGATGCTTCAACCACAAAAATCATTAATGTCTCGGCTTGGGATACCAGCAACTTTAGTGTGAGTGCTGGAACAAAATCCGGCTCTGCCACAGCAAGCGGTGATCAAACCATTAGAAACTTTGTCTCAATTAGCACGGATTACTTTCACTCCAAAAATGTACCACCCGGATTTTGGAGTGTTCCTGGAACCTGGCAATCTTCGCATGATAATAGTCATTGGGCAACAGCTACAAGTTATCCAACAACGGCTGCCAGTGCTATCAACATTCTTGATGGGCACACAGTAAGTATGAATCTTAATCATAGCACGGAAAAAACTACGGTTGATGCTGGAGGGCTGTTAATATATTACACGAGCTCTAAAACCTTAACTATAACAAACGGAACTGGCATAGATATGACGGTAAACGGTAGCCTAAATAATAGTGGACCAATCGTCATCGATAGCGGTGCCGAGATGGCGATAAACGGAACGCTCAGTGGTGGTGGAAATATAAGCGGAGCTGGGGCATTTACTCTTAACGCCGGAGCTGATTTGATCATTTCTAATTCCAATGGTATCACTTCCAGTGGTGCATCAGGAGAAATTCAGGTGAGCGGAACACGCACCTTTAGCGATGAAGCAAACTATACTTACGAAGCAACTTCCACCCAAGTCACAGGAAATGGCTTACCTTCATCTGTGAATAATCTTACCTTGGATAATTCCGGTCTGAGTCTCACCAATCCCTTAACTGTGAACGGAGTTTTTACTCAGATCAAAGGAACAGTGAGCGGGAGCAGCCTCAGTGTGGATGGTTTTTCTGCAATAACCTTAAGGTCATTGGAGATTGCCCAAAACGATAAAGTGATCAGCGGACTTTCTGTTTCTACAAGCGATATTGAAGGCCCAATCAATAGGATTGACAGAGAATGGAGCCTTAGCGGAAGTTTTGCTGACACAAAAGCTGTTACTTTCTATTGGAATGGATTCGAAGATAATGACATCATTTGGGGAGGGGGCGTATTTCCTGCGGTTTATATTGGGAATACTGAGTACACCCAAACCGAATACGACGTGGTTTCCGAACCACATTGGGTAACTGTAAACCTGCCTACTTTTAGCAGCAAAGCGATCTATAGAATTGGCATAAATAACGATCAACCACTGCCGGTGGAATTGTCTTCCTTTACCGTGGCGTTAAACTCTTACAATAACGTTACCTTGCAGTGGGTAACCCAATCTGAAACAAATGCGAGCGGATTCCGGATTTACCGTAGCAGTGAAGCAGAGTTTGAAACTGCACAGATGTTGAGCCGTTTTGTTAATGCCACCAATACCTCACAGATGCAGATCTATGTGGTAACCGATGATGAAGTGTATGAAGATGGAGCTTATTACTACTGGCTGGAAAACGCAAATATGGATGGTTCTAGCGAAATGCACGGACCAATAAGCATTCAAGTTTCGCTAACTGGCAACAACCCAGCTCCTGAAATCCAAGTGAAACAGGGCATTAATAGCACCTATCCCAATCCTTTCAACCCCACTGTGAATATCTCCTATAAGCTGGATAAACAAGCGAAAACCAAATTATCGGTATATAACCAGCGTGGTCAGTTAGTTCGCACCCTGCTCTCTGGTGAACTTAAAAGCGGAGTGCATAATGCGTCTTGGAACGGAAAAGATGATGCAGGTAATAATTGCAGCAGCGGAATCTACTTGTTCGTAATGGAAACAGGTGGCAAGCGCTTCACGAAACGTGCAACCCTGCTGAAATAATCTAAGACTATACTTTAATATAACGCCGGCTTTGCAGTCGGCGTTTTTTGTTTGCCCAGGAAGTTAAATTTATCCGAGAGATTAAAACACTCTTTCTTTCCTATTTATAGGAAGAATACGCGGAATTAAAAGTCTTTGTGGCAGCAGCTTGGCTAAGTAAATCCCAAGCCTTTATTGCTCTTCAGTATGAATTATTTACAGGGGGTCGACTTTCGCAGAGCCAAAATAATCCCCACATTGCACCGTAAATTGCAAACATTGTCACGACAAATAGTTATTAACCGTTGTTAGAGGAGTTTATATGCGGAAATACATTTTACTTGCAATGTTGGGAATGATTTGCTTCCTTACAGCCACTGTGGCAAACGAAAACAACATCATACAAAACAATAGTTTCAAAATAGAAAGTAAGACACCTTCATCGATGCAGATAACTTTTACCCTCCCAGAGTTTAGCACAAAGAAAGAAACTATCGGGACTACTGTTTACAATCGTATATCGCTTCCCGATGCTAATTTACTAACCGCATCAGGTATGCCAGAATTACCTTTTATGACCACCAATATAGCGATCCCGCATAATGGTAATGTTTCTGTGGATGTGCTATCTTCTTCACTTAGAGTATTATCTGGATTCAAACCCTATCCTGCACAGGATGACAGTGAAACTGAAGCACCCAAAGGGGTAATCGTAAATAACGAATACTACCGTAGTGGTGGTAACTATCCCGAGGCCGAGATTCAATATAGCGACCCTATGATAGTTAGAGATTTCAGGGTGGTTACTATCCAGGTTAACCCCTTCATATTTAATGCGCAAACAGGTGAACTAAGCATCAGGGAAAACATTAGCTTCAGGCTTAATTTCGACAATGCCATTGGTCTTAATGAATTAGCTGCCGAGCCTTTGAATGTCTCATCGAGCTTCTCGAACATATACCAATCCACCATCTTGAACTACGGTGATTATCGCGGGCAAATGATAGCAAACACCCCACCCCGAATCCTGATAATCTACGGATACAATAGTGATACGAGTTACTTGGATGCTGTAAACGCTTTTGCTTTTTGGAAAAGGCAGAAGGGTGCTGAAGTGTTGATGGCAAGTACCGCAGCAAGCGAGGCAGGAACAACAACATCATCGATTAAAGCCTATATCCAAGCTAAATATGACAATCCTGCAACCCGCCCTGATTATGTAATCCTAATAGGTGATACCAGCGGTTCCTTCGCTATCCCTGCTTATTCTGTCTCAGGTGGGGCTGGTGATTACCCTTATACGCATTTGTCCGGCACTGATCTGTTAGGGGATTGCTTCATCGGTCGTATCTCCGTGGAGAATCTCTCTCAGCTTTTGGTTGTCTTGAATAAAATCTATCTTTATGAAAGAGATATAAATCTTGGTACGGCTCAATGGCTTAACAGGATGCTGCTGGAAGGTGATACTGACCCCTCTGGAGTCTCCACAGTGTACATCAGTAAATATATCAAGGAATTGGCACTATATGTAAATCCTGATTATACATTTACAGAACTTTACGGAACTACCCCTTTTACCACACCAGTAGTTTCGGCGATAAATCAGGGAGTAGGTTTCTATAGTTTCCGAGGTTACATAGATTGGGTTCCCCCAACTGAACTATCTCTGACGAATGGATTCAAATTGTTCCACGGCGTAACCATCACATGTGCCACAGGTAGTTTTGACGGTGTTGCTGAAACGGAAACGCTGCTGCGCTATGGAACATCCGCCGTCCCTAAAGGTGCGGTAACTGCCATAGGGATGAGTACAGCCTCCACTCACACAACCTTTAACAATGTATTGCATGGTGGTATATTTTCTGGTATTTTTAC
>JALNXT010000234.1 GCA_023230245.1 Candidatus Cloacimonadota bacterium | reverse complement strand
CAAGCACCATGCAAACAGGAAGAGTTTGTTTCTGGTGCCAGATCGTCGTCTATAGACGTTGTATAACCGATTTTGGCGACAAAGATGTTGGAGTTTCCACTGCTGGTGAGGCTGGTGCCACCGAAGCTGGCTGTGCCCGTGAAACCCCCGCTTACATACGTATTTCCTGCGGCGTCGCTGGTGATTGCTATCCCAAAATCATCGCTTGTCCCTCCGGCTTGCTTTGCCCAGAGCCAGTTGCCATTGGCATCCAGCTTTGCGACAAAAATGTCAATGGATACGCTGCTGCTGCTGAGGTTAGTGCTGCCAAAGCTGGCAGTGCCCCTGAAAGACCCGCTTAGATAAGTAGATCCCGCGGCATCGCTGGTGATGGCAAAGCCTTCGTCCCAGTCTGTCCCTCCGGCGCGCTTTGCCCAGAGCCAGTTACCATTGGCATCTATTTTGGTGACAAAGATGTCCACGTATCCGCTGCTGGTGAGGTTTGTGCTGCCAAAGCTTGCTGTGCCCTCGAAATAACCGCTTACATAAGTATTTCCCGCTGCGTCGCTGGTGATGGCTTGCCCATAGTCAAAGCCTGTCCCTCCAGCGCGCTTTGCCCAGAGCCAGTTACCATTGCTATCCAGCTTGGCGACGAAGATGTCGCGGCTTCCGCTGCTGCTGCTGAGGTTTGTGCTGCCGAAGCTGGCTGTGCCCAGGAAACTCCCGCTTACATAAGTGTTTCCCGCGGCGTCGCTGGTGATGGCGTGCCCAATGTCATAGGCTGTCCCTCCGGCTTGCTTAGCCCAGAGCCAGTTGCCATTGGCATCCATTTTGGCGACAAAGATGTCGTAGGATCCGCTGCTGGTGAGGCTGGTGCTGCCAAAGTTGGCTGTGCCACTGAAATCCCCGCTTACATAAGTATATCCCGCGGCGTCGCTGGTGATGGCGCACCCATGGTCATTGCTTGTCCCTCCGGCGCGCTTTGCCCAGAGCCAGTTGCCGTTGGTATCCATTTTGGCGACAAATATGTCGGAGTCTCCGCTGCTGATGATGTTTGTGCTGCCGAAGCTGGCTGTGCCCTCGAAATGCCCGCTTACATAAGTATTTCCCGCGGCGTCGCTGGTGATGGCGTACCCATAATCACCGCCTGTCCCTCCGGCTTGCTTTGCCCAGAGCCAGTTACCAGTGTTATCCATTTTGGCGACAAAGATGTCGGAGCCTCCGCTGCTGCTGAGGTTGGTGCTGCCGAAGCTGGCAGTGCCCTCGAAATACCCGCCTAGATAAGTGTTTCCCGCGGCGTCGCTGGCGATGGCGTTACCTACGTCATAGCCTGTCCCTCCGGCTTGCTGTGCCCAGAGCCATTCTTCTGCCTGTGCCGATAGGCTGAGCACGATGATGAGTAATACAAAAAACAATAACATTCGTTTCATGACTACCTCCAGTCTTTTGGATATGCTGTATTTATATTTATCTTTAGTTCTGCTCTCAAAGATGAGCAAAGCTCTGCTGAATAGAGCAATGCGATAGGTCTGCGTATGGTAAGGGCAAGTTTCATATCTCCTCCTTGAGCCGACTTCTAAGCTTTGGATGAGAGTATTATTATCATTAGAAATATGTCAAACTATATTATGCCTACATAGGTATCCCCCCTCACCACTACAAAGAAATCCGTGCAAATTAGTGCAAATTCGTGGACAGAAACCGAAAACCTCAGCTCCAATACTTCCTATCCAGAGTGCGGTATTGGATAGCCTCGCTAATATGCTCGCTGCTAATCTCTTTTAAGCCCTCAAGATCAGCTATGGTGCGGGCAACTTTCATGATGCTGTAAAATATACTTGCAGAATAGCCCATAGCCAGTTACCCAAAGAATCTGATAAGATCTCAAACCTTGAATCCAATTTCCTTTTTCTGCGGTTTTGGCGGTTCCATAAGCTGTTTGATGGCGGTCACGATATTTACGATAAGTGCGTCGTGTTTACCAATCTTGGCTTCTAATTCATTTACTTTATCCGCAAGTTCCTTGTGTTGGGCAAAATATGTTCTCATTTTGATGAAAGCCCGTACGATATAGATACTTGTCTCCACGGCTTTTGGGGTATTCAGAACAGAGGCTGCCATGATGGCACCGTGCTCTGTGAAAGCATAAGGCAAAGTTCTTCTGCCTCCACGGTTTGAGGTTGCATTTTGCAACTTCAAACTCAGCATTTCGTCTTCGGTCAAGCGAAAGACAAAATCGATGGGGAATCTTTCAAGGTTTCGCTTAACTTGTTGGTTCAGTCGCTTGGTTTCCACTCCATACAGCCTTGCTAAATCAACATCAAGAATAACTTTTTGACCTCTAATATCAAGGATTTGAATTTCTATGCCTTGTTCCTGCGGGATTAGTTCCATTATTTCCCCCCTCTTTATGAGCTTAGCTTTAGCTCCAATACTTCCTATCCAGAGTGCGGTATTGGATAGCCTCGCTGATATGCTCGCTGCTTATCTCTTTTAAGCCCTCAAGATCAGCTATCGTGCGGGCTACTTTCAGGATACGGTCAAAGACACGGGCAGAATAGCCCATCTTATCGATAGCGTTTTGCAGAAGGGCATGGCTGTCTTTATCCAGGATGCAGTATTTGCGCAGCAGTTTGGAGTTCATCTGGGCGTTGTTATAGATACCGGCATCGGCAAAGCGCGTTCTCTGGATAGCTCTGGCTTTATTTACTCTGGTACGGATATCGCTGGATTTATCACCCGTAGGTAGAGCAGCCAAATCCGCATAAGTAACGGTGGGCACTTCCACATGAATATCTATTCTATCCAGCAGGGGACCGGATATGCGGTTACGATAACGCTGAATTGCGCCCCACTCACAGCTACAGTTATGATTTGGGATATTGGCACCGTGATAACCGCAGGGACAGGGGTTCATGGATGCAATCAGCATAAACTCGGCAGGAAAGGTGAGGCTGGTGATGGCGCGGGAAATGGTAACTATCCCATCTTCAAGAGGTTGCCTTAATACTTCCAGTACTGCCCGCTTAAACTCTGGCAGCTCATCCAGGAACAAAACCCCTCTGTGCGAAAGGCTTACCTCGCCCGGTTTGGGGAAAGCTCCGCCGCCAATCAGGGCTACGTCCGAAATAGTGTGGTGAGGGGACCTAAAAGGCCTGGTAGTAAGGATTCCATTGCGAAACTGCTTAGACATTCCCGCCACACTATGAATCTTTGTAGCTTCCAAGGCTTCATCCAGGTTCAGCTCTGGCAGAATGGTAGGCACACGGCGTGCCAGCATGGTTTTACCGCTGCCGGGAGGTCCCACCATCAGCAGGTTATGCCCGCCCGCGGCAGCCACTTCCAAAGCTCGCTTCACCTGGAACTGCCCCTTCACGTCGTGCATATCGAGGGGGAAATCGTTCAACACCTGGAATATCTTGTCTCTATCCACGGTGGCAGGGGAGATGGTTAGCTGCCCCGAAAGCCAATCCGCACATTCATGCAGGGAAGTAACGGGGATAACGGTTAAACCTTCTATGATAGCTGCTTCTTCGGCATTTTCGAAGGGCACAATCAGGGTATCCACGTTGTCTCGTTTTGCGGCAATGGCGATGGGTAAAACACCCGAAACAGGACGCACATTGCCATCCAGAGACAGTTCGCCAATAATCGCCACCTTACGGTAATCGTTATTTTTAATAACGCGATTGCATTGCAGCACGGCAATGGCTATCGGTAAATCAAGGGCAGCACTGTCCTTTTTTATATCCGCCGGGGCAAGATTGATGGTGTATCGCTTTGGTGCAGTAGCATATCCGGCATTCTTTATGGCAGCAAATACCCTGTCCTTGCTCTCTTTCACCGCTGAGGATGCCATCCCCACGATGTTCACCACAAAAA
>JALNXT010000233.1 GCA_023230245.1 Candidatus Cloacimonadota bacterium | reverse complement strand
GCCATGTTCGGCAATCACAGCCTCGCTAATGTGTTTCTCTTTCATTTACCGCTTTCCTTAACTGTTAAAGAGTTGCTTTTAATCATAGCCATCAAACGAATCAGGCGATCTTCAATAAGCATAAAAGTCTTTCTATAGCTTTCCAAATCACTTCCATAGGGATCTACAATATCTCCTGGTTCTCCAACTATTTCGTTCAATGTCAATATCTTCTGCCCGCAATTAGGGTTCTGCTCCCGCAACCAGTTACGTTGCCTTTCTTCCATGGTAAGCACCAGCCAACTGGCATTTACCATTTGGGGTGTAACTTGTTTCGACACATGTTCCTGAGCTTCAATAATCCCGCGTTCCAACAGCAATTGCATGGAGCTTAAGGAGATGTTATGTCCGCCTTCTATGAGGCCGCAAGAATCACTTGCAAAAGCCAAGTTCTCTTTTAGTATCATCGCCCTGAAAAGCTTCTCCGCTATTGGGCTGCGGCATATATTCGCAGTACAAACGAACATCACCAAGGGCAATTTGAACGATTGCTTAATCTCATAAAACGGCACAGATCCTTCCCTCAGGCATTTCAATTCGTCTATGGGAGTAGTACTCTTAGCTTCCTTGGCTCGAACATATTCCACAATGGTGGAATGTGTAGTTTCGTTGCTTATCTCTTTTGGCGTAGGAAGCAGCGCAAAATCGAACCAGGACTCATAATTACGCTCTATTCTGCTATAATTTTCTTCCGGCGGTAATCCCGAAACATTTATACTGGTGCTAATCAACGGCTCCTTTAGCAGGGTGATAAATGCTCTTAACAGAGGATCTGTGGGAATCCGGAAAGCCACCTTGCCATTTACAGCAATATCTTTATAAACAGGATCGTCATAATCGAACACAACGGTCAAGTTGCCAGGCCAATACTGCTCAAGGAGCGGTTTAAGAGCGGAAGGCACCTTAGAGAAATCCAATGCAGCCATGTCCGGAAGTAGTGCAATGTAGCCATGTTTATCGGGTCTTTGTTTCAAGTGATTGATCCGCTCAATAGCCTCTATTGAGGATAATCTGCATCCTATCCCCCACATCGATCCTGTCCAATGTAATATTGTAGCTGCTGTTAATGGGTTTTTAGACAATGTTTTTCCCATTTTGTGAATACTTGGATCTTTACAAATATGCACCATATCTCCCTATTCTAAGTAAGGTACGGGGTTAATAGCTTTCCCATCTTTACGAAGCTCAAAATGCAACGATGCCTGGCTGGCAGAACCGGTCATCCCACTTTTTGCGATTGTCTGTCCGCGTTTCACTTTTGCACCTTTTGCCACGCTAAGCTCGCTATTATACGCATATAGAGTGAAAAAGCCGTTTTTGTGATCTATAATAATTAGCTTTCCTTGTCCGCCGTATCTATCCGAGAATATCACTTCCCCATCATCGGCAGCCACCACCTTTGTCCCTTCGGCAGCGGCAATATCGATGCCATTATTTACCACGCTGGTACCATAGCTTTTAGTTTCTTGTCCAAAACTGCGGATTATTTTCCCTCTTAAAGGCCAGGATATTTTCTTTCCTGTAAACTGATAACTTGACGGCTCTTTTCCTTGTTTTGCCATTAGTTGATTTACCAGCCCTTCCAAAGAAGCGCTGTCTTTTTTCAGCTTTTCCACCTGAGTTTGCAGAGTTTTCTGTTCCTTAGTAAGCTGTTTTGATTGCGTGGCAAGGTTTTTTATCTTTTTGTCGTATTGCACGTTTTTGCTGCTTTCTTCGCGAACTCCACGGGTAACCTTGATGGCTTCTGTTTGGTGCAATTCTCTTTCGTGTGTAAGCGAAACTCTATAGCCAGAGAGGATATCTATTTTCCTTCTGCTTCCTGCGATGAAAGCTTTCAAATACCTTTGATCGCGGTGTTTCATGTTTTGCATCTTATAGGATCTATCCACTCTTAACAGTAACTCCAATTCTGCATTTTGTTCGCGGTGCATAGTCTGCAGCTCTGTTTCGGCATGCTCGAGTCTTTGCTGCACAGACCTCAGTGAATCGCGGACAATCAATTCATCGGATTTAAGTTTTTTCAGGTTTGATTCTGTACGTTTTTTAAGTGAAGATGTGCGTTGAATCTCGCTATCAGCTTGTTTCTTTTTCGTTTCGGCTTGTTTCACTTTTTGCTGAGTGGTCTCCAATTGTTTCTGCACCTCTTTAAGCTGGCGCATTTTATCGTCCAACTCGTCTGCGCAATTGAAAGTCCATATCACACATAGTAAGAGTAGTAGCATATATTTGGGCATTCTTATCTCCAAAGTCAGGTTACTTGCATCTTTTTTTATCGCTAAGCTAATGTCAATGTATATTTTCTCAAGCTTTGTACTGGCTTCCCTTGCTTGCATTTCCCTATCATTGCCCTATCATTGTCCATAATAAGGGCAATGAGTGGGCAATGCTAGAACTATTGGTTTAAGGGAGAGATGTTTGCGTATAATCTCCTATAGGGATTATAGTCGGGGATATAACTCTGATAAAGTGATCGCTCAAAAACTCGCTGCCATGCTCGCTGTGAGCTTCAACCACGCCTCGTAGCAATACTTGCTTGTCTTTTAGAGACTGTCGGAAGCTTGCTTGTAGCTCGTTCGACAAGGCAACAAGCTGTGAAGTACGCACTTGCTTCATGTCTTTGGTAACTTGCTTGGACATCTTTTCCGCGGGTGTACCCTTGCGCTTGGAATAGCTAAATACATGTAAGTAAGCTATGGGAAGTGATTTAAGCAGCGTGTATGTTTCTAAGGTGTGGGCGTCGCTTTCGCCAGGAAAACCGGTAATTACATCAAAGCCTATCGCTGCATGCGGAAAGGCAGTAAGGATGTTATGCACCAAATCTTTCACCAGTGAAGTGTCGTACCTGCGTCCCATGCTCTTTAATATTTCATCCGAGCCAGATTGCAGAGGAATGTGGAAATGAGGGCATACTTTGTCTATGGAGCTTAGCCTATCTATCAGTTGTTTGCTAAAGAGCTGCGGCTCAATGGAGCTTAGCCGGATTAGTTCCAAGCCCTCAATGTCAGCCATCAGCGAAACCACCTTGCCAAGATCGTTATCACCATCTTTATACAAGCCTAAGTTTACACCACCCAACACAATTTCCTTGAACCCGTTATCAACAAAGAGCCTGGCTTGCTCTATCACTTGCTCTATCTTTGCCGAGCGTGCATGCCCTCGTGCATAGGGAACTGCGCAATACGAGCAATAGAAGTCGCAACCATCCTGTATCTTCTGAAAGGCGCGAGAATGCCCAAGCATATTGCTAACAGGTTTATAGCTAAACTCTTTTGCCTCCATGATATCAGAGAATGAGGCTGGCATTCCGGAAACAATAGCGGCGATATCCAGTTTCTTTTGGTTATCAACGATGTAATCCACATCACCGAGCAAATCTATCTCTTCTTTGCTGCGTTGAGCAAAACAGCCTGTAACCACTACCTTTGTCGAGGGGTTAAGTGCTTTCATGGCTAAAGCTTGACGGATGTGGTAACGGCTTTTGTAATCCGTACGATTGGTAACGGTGCAGGTATTAATGATATAGATATCGGCGGGGTCTGACCAATCCACAATCTCGAAGCTGCCTTGGGGAAATTGATCCAGAATAATGGCAGATTCGGCTTGATTTATCTTACAGCCAAGCGTTTTGGTGGCGATGCGGATCATTGGGATGTGCCTGATAGTAGTGTATAAATACTGGGAGCGTAGAGCTGATGTTCAATTGCCAAAACACTGGCTGCTATTTCTTCAGGGCTAGTGCAAGCAGAAACATCGACACAGCTCTGCGCAACTATCCTGCCATGATCATACAAAGGATCAACGATGTGCACAGTGGCACCGGAAACAAGCTCTCCGCCC
>JALNXT010000232.1 GCA_023230245.1 Candidatus Cloacimonadota bacterium | reverse complement strand
ATGATAGAATCTATCAACAAGATAAACCGCACCAGCCGACGCCTGATGCAGAAACTGGGACGCGATCCCTATCCTGAAGAGATATCCGAGGTTTTGGATATCCCCGTGGAGAAGATTAAAAACATCCTTTCCATCAGCAAGGAACCGGTATCACTGGATAAACCCATCGGTCACGATAGTGAAGATAGCATCCTGGGCGATTTTATCGAAGACCGCACCATTATCTCCCCAGAACGCCTTGCCGAACGTAGCTTGCTTAAAAAACAGGTGGATGAAGTGCTGAAAACCCTCACCACGCGTGAAGAACGCGTTATCCGTTTGCGTTTTGGCATAGATGATGGCTATCATCGCACCCTCGAGGAAGTGGGCAACATCTTCCAGGTTACCCGTGAACGAATCCGGCAGATTGAGGATAAAGCCCTCAAAAAACTGCGGCATCCCAGCCGTGCTGCTATCCTGCAGCAGTTCCTGGATAACTTTCACGTAAAATAAATCAAGGGTTTTAGCAAGTTATATTAAGTTAGATTAGGTTATATAGAGCAAGCACTTAGCTTGCTCTATTTTTGTCTTAGCAGATTGTGCTAATTTTTATAAGCATGGGTTCTTGCCTCCACAACAACGAATCAGCAGCAGCGGAATGCTGCTCTACGCCTCATCACCCTAAACGCCAATCCAAACAAGTATTTCTGTCTCTCCTGTGTCACATGCTTCAGGGTACATTCTTATGCGCGGTTACCCGTAAAAAGGCTTTAGTACCCAAGCTGGAAAGGGGTATTGATACTGAGTTCTGGGTTGCCTGTAACAGGAATTCAAAGCCTTGGTCTGGCAAGGCGGCATATTCCACTTCGTAATAATCTGCCTGTACAGGATTCCCCGACGGGGTTTGGTTTACGGCATCCCAGGAAAGCATCAACTGCTCACCCTGAACCACCATCTGCAAGTTGGCAGGGTCATTGAGCCCACGCACAAAACTGTAGGCATACCAATCACTTTGCTGATACACACCGGGGATGCGTTCTACCCAGATGCGTCCTCGCTGACCATCACATTCGGGGAAGGTGTTCAAAAGATTAGCACTGCGGTAGCTTCTCTGCATGGCATATTCGGGATCGGTGGTTGTCATGGGGTAGATTGTGCCAGCTTCTGTGATGAAGCTCTGTCCCCATTCAAAACGATCCGCGGGTTTGAGGTACTGAGCACTGAAATAGAGGTCGTTTTCCTCCACCTGCAGGCTGAGCGCGGAGATTTGACCAAAAGGACTGGTATCCGGATCCACGTAAAGCGGGATGGGATGGATAACTCCACCCGTAGAAGTGTCTTCTTGTGTTACTGTTAGTGTGTAAGCAATAATCTTGTTGATGAGCGAAACAAAACCAAATTTGGGATTAGCGGGATCATAAAACGCCATAAAATCTGGATCACTAAGCAATACAGACATATCGCAGCTCATCACCAAGGTATTTGTAGTAGCGTTGATTGAAAAGCTAATATCGCCTATCCGGGTAACGTCACTGATGCCGGTTCCAGTTATCTTGTAAAGGCCGGGGGTCATACTAGCAACGGCTACATTGACGTATTGCAAAGCCCAGACAACGGCACCAGGGGTATTGGGATCATCCAGAATAGGATCTCCCACAATGCACATATAGGAATTGAATCCCCCGATAAAACTTCCATAGGTAAAGCCACCTCCACGATTTTGCAAACCCACGATGAGTTTGTTATCGGATACCGTTACATAATCTGCCACGATGTCACGGTAGTTCGTAGCCTGATCATTGGCGGGGTCGTCGGATACCTTGGTTAGCAGATTCGGGGCTGGTAGTGTTGTCCCCGTATAGCGCAAAGGCACTACTTGCATGGGTTGGGTGCCCACCTGTTTGCGGAGACCATAATAAGTTCTGCTGCTACCGGCGTTGATATATGACTGATAGGTGTTATTGGTGGCATTTTGCAGAGATAAATCCAGCTCGGTATTGCCTGAACCGGCATTGTGTATCACCTTGTTGAGGTTTATTCCGGTCTGCCCGATATCGGTACGCAGGTAAACTTTAGCATCGGCAGTTTTTTCACTAAAGCGTAAGTTTTGCCACTCATCAATGCTGAGCGCGCTGAGCTGGCAACAGATCAATGCAATAAACATAATTATGTATTTCATAGATTCTCCTAATGGCACTTTGCGTTAATTCTGTGAAGATCCGTTAGGTGTCAACCTATTTTAGGACGGGTCAGCCAGCAAGCATTGCCCTATCATTGCCCACCCATTGCCCTTAATATGGGCATTGAGTGGGAGTTGCTAAGGAAATTCTTGGACAGGGGTTGCCAATATATGCAATCTTGCCAAGATAGGATGGGAAAACATAAAAAAACCTTGACCTAATCCCCAATGTATAAGCTTTGTACTAGATAGAATAAAGACAGGTGAGGTTCGCTATGCGTAAGATAATAATAGCAGGTAACTGGAAGATGAATAAGGGTTTAAGCGATACCAGAGAGTTTGTAAAAGAGCTTGTGGATACGATAAGCTCGTTGGAATTAAAGCACACCATTCCCTTGATTGCCCCAGCGTATCCATTTTTACAAGAAGCCCTTAGGGAAAGTTTTGGTTCGGCAGTGCAGATTGCCGCCCAGAACGTATCTCTGCACAGCGATGGTGCCTTTACCGGTGAAGTATCTGCTACTATGCTTGCCTCTCTGGGCTTAAAATACGGAATAATCGGACACTCTGAACGCAGGCAATATCACGAGGAAACAGATAGCGACGTGCTTGGCAAAATGCATAAGCTTTTTGAACAAAAGATCACTCCCATATTATGCATCGGGGAAACGCTTGCCCAGCGCGATGCCAACCAGACCGCAGCCACCATCCTTAGCCAGTTGAAAGGCTGTTTACATGGGGTGGAAATGCATAGTGGCAACGAGATTGTCATCGCCTACGAACCTGTTTGGGCGATTGGCACCGGACGCACCGCCACTCCAGAACAGGCTCAGGAAGTGCATGCTCTCATTCGTAAGTGGCTGCGGGACAACTACCCTTCTGCAGTAGCCGAGAATATGGCGATCCTCTATGGAGGAAGCGTTAAACCGGATAATCTGAAGTCCTTGCTGGCTTGCGAAGATATCGATGGTGGGCTGATTGGCGGAGCTTCGCTGAAAGTGGATGATTTTGTTGCGATGGTGAAGATCGCTAATGATAGTTTAGCATAGAACTCTGATAACCTGATTAACATGATTTGCAATGATAAATTGACTTTAAACAAAGAGTAAAAGAGTAAAAGAGAAAAGAGAGCATGAAAGGTGAATATCTTTCGGTGTGTTCAGTGTTCTCGGTGGTGAAAAAGTTGAAACAAAGAGTAAAAGAGAGAAAGAGAGAAAGAGAGAAAGAGAGAAAAGAAAGAATAGCTATGAAGGAAAAAGTGACTTTTACCAACACTACAGGTAATAATCCTGATGATTCAGTCGATCCAGTTATCTGTGTTCTATTCGCCATCTTTCGGTGTGTTCGGTGTTCTCAGTGGTGAAAAAGTTTAAACAAAGAGTAAAAGAGTAAAAGAGAAAAGAGAGAAAGCATGATAGATATCAAGTTTATACGCAACAATATAGAGCTGGTGCGAGCTGCAATACATAACAAAAACGAAAAGGCAGATGTCGATGCGCTTATTATCATAGACGAAAATCGGCGTAAGCTGCAATTCGAGTTTGATAACCTGAAAGCCAAGCAGAATAATGTTTCCCAGACTATTGCCCGCAAGAAGAAAGCAGGCGAAAATGCAGATGCCGAGCTGAAGGACATGACGGCTGTGGCGGAAGAGATAAAGCAGATTTCTGCCTCACTCACCGCTGCCAACAACGATCTGGAAGCCTTGCTGCTCACCAT
>JALNXT010000231.1 GCA_023230245.1 Candidatus Cloacimonadota bacterium | reverse complement strand
CTGCTAACAGGCGTGGAATCCGGCGAAAGCATCGTTACCACCGGCGCCGAAAACATCGAGGATGGCAGCCTCGTAACCATAAAACAGTAAGGAGAGGCACGTGATATCAGTTGCAGAAACCTCCCTGAAATACTCCATCCTGGTGAATATGCTCACCCTGGCGATTCTGGTCTTTGGCTTAATCTCCATGGTAAACATGCCCAGAGAAGAGTTCCCTGCCGTGGATTTTGGCAGCACCATTGTGGTGGTTCCCTATCCCGGTGTATCCCCCGCCGAAATAGAACAACTAATCATCCGTAAGCTGGAGCTTGCACTCAACAACGTGGAAGACTTGGATTACATCACTTCCACCGCCGAAGAAGGCAGTGCGATGATACGTGTTGTGTTCACCACGAAAGTAAGCTCTGAAGATGCCTTTGATAGGGTTAGCCGAGAAGTAAACAAGGTGAGTGATTTACCCAAGGATGCCCTTGATCCCATCCTTATCCGCCTGAATATGCGGGAAGTGAATCCTATTGCTCAGGTGGTGGTAAGCGGAGAGGACTTCTCTCCCATGGCACTGCGAGAGATCTCGGACAACCTGAAAGACGGCTTGCTGAATATAGACAACATCTCCAAGGTAGATTTAATCGGCGCACGCGAACGGCAAGTTTGGGTGGATGTAGATCAAGCTCGGTTGGATGCTTATGGCTTAACGCTTAGCGACTTATCCACTGCTTTGGGAACACGCAACCTTAATATTCCAGGCGGTTCCACGCGCTTTGGCAAGGTGGAGTTCCTGGTGCGTACATTGGGCGAGTTTAGCTCTATGGAAGAGCTTGCTTCGTTGATCGTGCAATCTGATGCCAGTGGCAGAGCGATACATCTTTCTGAGGTTGCTGCTGTTAAGGATACGCTTGCCAAGCCAGTTTCTATCGCCAGATTGAATGGCACAGAATCCATCTCTATCTTCCTCTACAAGAAGGGAGAGGGCAATATTATCAAGGTTATGAAGGAAGTGCGCAGCTATATTGATGTCTTTAAGAAAGGCATTCCTGGGCTAAGTGTAAGCGTGCGTAACGACGGAGCCATAGACGTCAAGAATGGCATCAATGCACTGGGCAAGAACGCTTTAATAGGTATTCTGCTGGTCTTTACCGCATTGTTTATCTTCCTCGGCTGGCGTAATGCCTTGCTGGCTTCTTTCGGCATTCCCTTATCACTCTTTATTGCGTTCATCGTGATTCCTCTATTTAACGTTACGCTAAACAACCTCACCATCTTTGGTTTCATTATTGTGGTGGGCATGGTGGTGGATAATTCCATCGTGGTGTTGGAGAACATCCATCGTTTGGGCGAGGAAGGTTACTGCCGTCGGGATGCAATTGTAATGGGGGTAGATCAGGTGATTTCGCCGGTATTTTCCTCCACGCTAACCACCGTTGCAGCCTTTATGCCCTTATTGCTGCTAGGTGGGATAATGGGTCAGTTCCTGGGTGTGTTTCCGATCGTGGTGTCGATTGCTTTGCTTGGTTCATGGTTTCAAAGCATGGTGGTGCTCCCTAACAACGTGTATCAATTCGACAGGAAAAGCCCTACCAACCATGACCGCAGCACCAGGCTTATTGCGCCATTGGTAAAGCATTATCGCAAGGGTGTTACCTGGAGCCTTAAGCACCGTTATGCAGTGGTGGGAAGCGTTATCGCTCTGCTACTTATCTCTTTTGGGATTCTGGCATCGGGTGCCATTCCTTTCGAATTTTTTGCATCGCCGGCATCGCAGAGCATCTCGCTACAGCTTCAAACCCCTGTGGGCACTACGCTGCAAGAAACAGAAGTGATCGTGTCACAAGCTGAAGAATTCATTTTAAACATGAAGCAGAAGCAAGATATAGAATTCGTGGTGGGCAACGTGGGTGCCAAAGGCGGAGAGATTCAGCGCGAGTTTGCCACCAATAACGCCCAGATAAATATTGACTTAGTGCCACTGAAGGAAATGAAATACAAACAAGAAGATATCCGCAATGCGATCAGACAGTATTTGGATAAGCTGCCCGGTTTGTATTCTTATAAGTTTTCTCAGGGACGCAGCGGACCTCCCGTTGGTAACGATGTGGAACTGCGCATCAAGGGCGAAAGCCTGGAACGGCTGGCGTTTATCAGTAATATCGTAAAGAAAGACCTGAAGGGCATCCCCGGTGTTACAGATATCGACGATAGTTTTGCCACAGGTAAAATGGAAGTGCGCATCGTGCCTCACCATGATGCCTTATCCATTGCGGGCTTAACCGTAGCGCAAATTGCCTCCACGATTAGGACAGCCTCCACGGGCACAGAAGTGGGTAAATATCGGGGAGACGGGGTGGAAGAATACCCCTTGATCGTGAAGCTTGCTGATAGCTACACCGAAGAACTGGAAAACTTGAAGAACCTTAAGATAAAAACCCGCACCGGCGATCTAATTGCCATCAGCGATCTGGCGGATTTCGAGATTACTTCTTCACTATCTAAAATAGAACACCGGGATTTAGATAGAGTGGTAACGGTTAGTGCCTCGGTTAGCTCTTACGAAGAAAATGGCAAGCAAAGACGCAGAACCCCCTCGGAAGTGAATAATATCCTGATGGGCAACAAGCTGAAAGGCAAAGAAGGCTTACTGAGCAATTTCGCACAACGCTTCCCCGGCTACGCCATCGAAAGCGGTGGAGTGCAGGAAGAGCAGCGCAAAAGCTATTCTTCCTTATTTAGGCTCTTCGCGCTTGCCTTGATGCTTATATTCACGATCCTGGCTTCCCAGTTCAAGAGCTATGTGCAGCCTTTTATCGTGATGCTGACCATTCCTTTCGCTTTCATCGGGGTGATCTTGGGCTTGTTGGTTACGGGCTTACCCTTCTCGCTAAACACGTTGATCTCAGTGGTGGCACTAGCCGGAGTGGTGGTGAATAACGCCATCATCCTGATCGATTTCATCAATTCTGAACGTGAGAAAGGAGTGGATCGCTGGCATGCCATCATCAACAGTGGATCCGTTCGCTTACGCCCCATTATCCTTACTACTGCTACAACCGTGGCGGGAATGCTGCCGTTGGTGTTTTCCAATGATCCCTCGGCGCAAGCCTGGAGACCTTTGGCAGTTAGCTTCACCTTTGGCTTGCTCTTTGCCAGTTTCTTGACCTTGTTCATCATACCGGTGATCTATTCTATGGTGGATTCCTTCTTTGGCAGGTTCCACATGACGCGCTTTTCGGAACACACCAAGTTTGCCGATGTGGTAGATTGTAAACCTAACGATAACCTCTAATCAGAAATAGCAGGCTGAATCACAGCCTGCTTTTTTCTTGCTTGTTTTGTCCTATCATTGCCCACCTATTGCCCTTATTATGGGCAATGAGTGGGAAATGATAGGACAATTCCTGCAGGGAACACCGAAAAGAATGCTATGTGACAATCACGCATCCCCCCGTTTTTCTGTCGTTCCCGCGGAGGCGGGTACGACAGTAGTAATTTGAGAACTAAAATTAAGAAACGGGGGGATGCCTATATGTGACAATATCTTGACAGGATTTCGCCGTAACTGATACCGTAACACACTATGAAAGTTCTTAGAGAATTGTTCTCCACAAAGACACCTTTCGCCCCGATGGGTCTTGTTTGTAACGATATATTCATTAACGCCGGGTTAAAACCCGTCGCTATTATCTACCATCCCTAACGGGATTCGCTCTGAATGCTTTAAACGAGCAATATAATGTTTCATCGATGCACTCACCCACTTTAATTGAACATGAGCCATAACTCCTGCTTAAAACTCCCACGATTTAAAGCTAACCAAAACAAAGCCCGATGCTTAACATCGGGCTATGTCGTTTTATCATTAGATGTGATATACTTATTTCATAC
>JALNXT010000230.1 GCA_023230245.1 Candidatus Cloacimonadota bacterium | reverse complement strand
GCTGTTTATTTCCGGACGCTTTTTTAGATATGCCACGGCACTGGCAGCATCGTGGGCAAGATCATAGGTAGTGGCAGCGGCAAAATTACCTTCGGACTTCGCAAAGCCTCTATCATCATAGCGTAATGATGCGATACCATGTCGGGCTAAATAATCTGCTATTATCCAAAATGGCTTGTGTTCGCAGATCTTTTCGTCCCTGTCTTGTGCGCCGCTGCCGGTGATAAATATAAGCGCAGGGTAGGTGCTTCCGCCTTCGGGTATTACTAAAGTGCCTGCTAATTTAATGCCGTCTATGGAATTATCGAAATAGATATCTTCGCTTAGGTAGGGAAATGGTTCTTGAGGTTCTTGAGGGCGGATATATGGCTTTTTCTCCGTTTCTTTACGGCTAAGAATAAAGGGAAACTCCTGCCCGTTTTGCTTGAAAACACCGTGTATTTCAGCTTGCCTATACTCACCTTCGATAATAATATTCGAGTCTGCTTGTTCCATGCTCAAGATACCATTTGCGAAGGTAACAGAGGTCATGGGAATAGCCACTGCATGCTGATCTGGAATATCCATGGTGGCGTGTAGCTCGCTCTCTAATTGTTCAATACTAAAGATGATCTTTAACTGTGCTACCTTCACATCCAATATCGCAAACCATTTACCCGTGATGTCTTTCTCGCTTCTGTCGTCCACGGTTACCGAAACAAGGCTTGAACTAAATAAAGCACATATTACTATGGAAGCAATGTTAATAGTCATCAAAACAACTCCTGATCATCATTTATGTCTTCGAAACTACTGCAATCAGGCGAGGAGATTGTCAACATTATTCTGCTCAGGCATTCCCCCATATTTAAAATTATCGTTTTTCTTCATATTTCGCGCTTGCTTAAGCACGTCAATCACAAGCTTAACAACCGTATATCATCCGTATATTATATACGGATGATATAGGGATGATATACAGGGGATATACTAATGATACACGTCGTGAAGGAAGAGAGCAGAATGGATAATTTATGGTTTTTCTTGGAATACTTGCGGCTGGAATGCCTGCGTCCTCGCAGGCAAGGCGAACCGACGTCCACGTCGGTTAGAGGCGGTAATAAGTCGGCTAAAAGGCAGTTTGGAGTCAGCTAAAAAGACTGCCAGCGGGGACACTGGCAAGCCTTTCCGGTAAGGACACCGGAATTCCACCCTTTTGTTTTTCCACTTTTCCACTTCATCACTTTGTTACTTCGTCACCTCGTTACATCCTCAAAAAACATCGTGATTGACAAAAGCTCCCCACTTCATTCTTTGGTTTAAACTGCCCTTTTTAGGCAGAAGATACTATTATACAGCAAATTAAGGATATATAATGAAACAAGAATTTATTCGCAACTTCTGTATCGTTGCGCATATAGACCATGGCAAATCGACTCTCGCAGATCGCTTTCTGGAAGTTACTCACGTAATCGGAAAAGGGATGGAAGTGGCACAGGTACTGGACAGCATGGATTTGGAACGCGAAAAAGGCATTACCATCAAAAGCCACGCCATCCGCATGGTGCACAACTACAATGGACAGGATTACGTGCTGAACCTGATTGACACCCCCGGACACGTGGATTTCTCTTATGAAGTCTCCCGCGCGCTGGCTTCCTGCGAAGGGGCAATCCTGCTGGTGGACGCTTCTCAGGGCATCGAAGCCCAAACCATGAGCAATCTTTATCTGGCTCTGGAAAACAATCTGGAGCTGCTTCCCGCACTTAATAAGATAGATTTGCCAAAGGCAGATGTGGAAGGCACCGAGCACGATTTGATGGAGATATTAGGCGTCATGCCGGAAGAAATAAAGCAGGTTAGTGCCAAAACAGGTCTTGGTGTAGCGGAATTGCTGGATGCAGTGGTTACCACGCTGCCAGCTCCCAAAGGGATTGACGATGCCCCGCCCAAAGCCTTAATTTTCGATTCTTATTTCGATATGTACCGCGGCGTGGTGGTATTGGTGCGGCTCTTTGATGGCAGCCTGAAAAAAGGCGACAAAATACGCTTGTTTTCCAATGGCAAAGAGTATGATATCGAAGAAATCGGCTATCTTGGCATGAAGTTCCAGCCCCAAACGCAGCTTACCTGTGGAGAAGCGGGTTACATAATCGCCAATATCAAGGAAGTAGCCGATGCCCGCGTGGGCGATACCATCACCCTTGCCAAAGGTGGATGCAGCGAGTCTTTACCCGGCTTTATGGAGCCTAAGCCCATGGTTTATAGCGGCATTTTCCCCATCAATGGCGAGGATTATGAAGATTTGGTGGAATCCATCGCCAAGCTGAAACTGAACGATGCTTCGCTTATTTACGAGAAAGAAAGCTCTGCTGCGTTGGGTTATGGCTTCCGTTGTGGCTTTTTGGGCATGCTGCATCTGGAAATCGTGAAAGAACGCCTGATGCGCGAATATAACATCCCTATTATTGCCACCACGCCCAGTGTCCGCTTCCTGATGACGCTGAAAAACGGCAAAGATATCGTGGTGAATAACCCCATAGATTTCCCTGATCCCAACTATATCGATACTATCCAGGAACCCTTTATGGAGACGGAGATTATCGTGCCGACGGATTATATCGGGAACATTATGAAACTGGCGCAAGATCGGCGCGGAATCCAGAAAAACATCCAATATATAGATGAAAAGCGAGTGGCAATACATTACGATATGCCACTGATAGAGATAATCTTCGACTTTTATGATAAACTGAAAACCGTTAGCCGTGGCTATGCCTCCCTGGATTATACGTTCAAGGATTACCGCCTTTCGCATGTGGTGAAGGTGGATATCATGATAAATGGTGAAAAGGTGGATGCCATGAGCTTTATCTGCCATCAGGACAAAGCTTTCAGTTGGGGCAAGAGCGTTACGCAAACCCTTTCCGAGGTTATCCCGCGGCATCTCTTCAAGATTGCTCTGCAGGCTTCCATCGGAGCCAAGATTATTGCGCGCAGCACCATCAATGCCATGCGTAAAGATGTGCTTGCCAAGTGCTATGGTGGCGATATCTCCCGTAAACGCAAGCTGTTGGATAAACAGAAGGAAGGAAAGAAGAAGATGAAGGAAATCGGTTCCGTAAACGTTCCTCAGGAAGCCTTCCTGGCGGTGCTGAAAGCAGACCGCGACTAAGCTTAATATGCATTGCCGTTTGTCGGTATTCCTGCTGCTTGTGCTTTGTTTGCCTCTGGCAGGGATGAATATCGGCAAAATCAGCTTCACCGGTATAGACAATCTGGAAGAAGCCAAGCTGCTAAAAGCCAGCGGGCTTAGCTTGGGGCAGGCTTATGAGCCTTCCGAGACCGCTGCCATCACCGGCAGACTTTACAATTACTTTTCGGCAATGGGACGGTATTTTGTCTATATTTCGGCACCAGAGCTGATTCCTATAGATGATAACAATCTGGAATTAAGCTACACTCTGCGTGAGATTATTCCCTCTGAGCCGGTGCATGTGCACTTTCAGGGAATGCAATACTTCAGCGAGGCAAAGCTAAACCAACTGCTCTTGAAATCTGATAAACAGGAATACCGCCTAAATCAGCTTCCCCGTCTTATGGAACAGATTATTTCCCTGTATCATGACCGGAGCTATCTGTTTGCCAAAATACAGGTGGATTCACTGGTGTTGTCGCCGAACCTTAGTGCATACATTGGGATTGATGAAGGTAAACCCCTGCGAATTAAGGAATATATCTTTAGGGGTAACAAGATCACCCGCGATCGCACCTTGATCAACATCTCCGGGCTGGCACAGGTGAAAAGCATTACTCCCGCTGTTTTGACTCAAGCCGAAGAGAATATCCTGCGGAAAAGCTATATCCGCGATTGCTGGGTGGAGCCGATTGACGAAAGCAGCCTCTTAATCCGAATTGAAG
>JALNXT010000229.1 GCA_023230245.1 Candidatus Cloacimonadota bacterium | reverse complement strand
CGAAGACGGCGCGATGCTGATTATCCTGCGCGTGCCTATCTATTACAAGCACCGTTCGGCCAGCATATCCTTTGCAACGGCACCTTTGGGGGTGATTGTGGCACAAGATAAAATGATCACGGTTTCTTTTTATGATAGCGAGATATTATCTCAATATCTGGAGGCGAAGCACCGTCCTTTTACCATCACGCAGCAAAGCTTTCTGCTGAATATAAACCTGCGTACGGCAATATATTACCTTAAATTCCTAAAGGAAATAAACCGCCGTACCACCCAAATAGAGAACGAACTGCATCAATCCATGAAGAATAAAGAGCTTATACGCTTGCTACGCATGGAAAAATCGCTGGTTTTCTTTAATACTTCGCTGAAATCCAACGAGATAATCTTGGAACGTTTACAGCGTTCTCGCTGGCTGCATAACGATCCCGAAGCGGAAGATATGATAGACGATGTGATTATCGAAAACAAGCAAGCCATAGAAATGGCAAATATTTACAGCAGCATCTTGAGCGGGATGATGGATGCTTTTGCCTCTATTATCTCTAATAACCTGAATGTGGTGATGAAGTTTCTCACCTCGATCACGATTATTTTAGCTTTACCTACTTTGATAGCCAGTGTATATGGCATGAATGTCCGCTTGCCATTCCAAGAAAATCAATATGCCTTTGCCATCGTGATGGGTTTTTCCATCTGTATGTCGATTCTCTTGGTGCTGGTGTTTATTCGCAAGAAATACTTTTAGGAGGCTTAAATGTACTACCTTAGCGTTAGCGATTCTTTTTCGGCGGCTCATCGCCTTTGTGGTTACGAGGGTGCATGCAGCAACCTACATGGCCATAATTGGAAAGTGCGGGTCGGGCTGAAAACCGATATTCTGGATAACATCGGGATGGCGATGGATTTTGGCATTATCAAAAGCATCCTGAAAGGTATTCTGGATAAGTTTGATCACGCTTACTTAAATGAAGTGGCTTGCCTCGAAGGCATTAACCCCACCTCCGAAAACCTTGCCCGCTATATCTTTACACTAATGGAAAAGGAGCTGCTGGATCAACCTGCTTCCGTTTACGAGGTGGAGATTTGCGAATCCGATAAGAGCAGCGTGGTATATCGGAATGCTTAGATTTGTGCAGTCTTTCTTCGTTAAAAGCGCCATCGAACCGGTTGATTACCCCGCCTCTGCCTATCCCGAATTTGCCTTTGCCGGACGCAGCAATGTGGGTAAATCCACCTTGATAAACCTGATTACCGACCATCACGGTTTGGCAAAAACCTCCGGCACTCCTGGCAAAACCAGGCTGCTGAATTTCTTCCTAATTCGATACAAAATAGATGATAGCGAAGAATATAGCTTCCTACAGCTTACCGATTTACCGGGCTATGGCTTCGCCGAAGTAAGCCAGAACGAGCAAGAGAAATGGCGCAAGATGATTAGTAAATACTTCGAGCAACGCACTCAGCTACGCAGCATCGTGGTGCTGGTGGATATCCGCCATAGTGCCGACAAAAAAGATCTCCAATTGCTGGAAATACTGCGCTTACGTAATATAGACCACTGCGTGGTTGCCACCAAATCCGATAAAATACCTAAGACTAAAATAGCAAAGACAGTTCAGGTTCTAGCAAAAGAATTGGGGCTGAAGAATGAACCTATTTTCGCCGTTTCTGCCCTCAAAAATACGGGTTTTGAAGCACTAATGGATTGGATTCAGACCAAACTGATATAAAGCAGAGCATGGAATTTACTTCCGCCTGGGACTTAATCGTTGTAGGAGCAGGGCATGCAGGCATTGAGGCTGCCCTTGTAGCTGCCCGCAGAGGCCTAAAAACCGTCATCTTTACCATCAAACTGGAAGCCATTGGACGCATGAGCTGCAATCCCTCTATAGGTGGCCCCGCCAAAGGGCATCTGGCAAGAGAGATTGACGCTTTGGGCGGAGAAATAGGCAGAGCAGCAGACCTCTCCGGTATCCATTTCCGCATGCTGAACCGCAGCAAAGGACCAGCAGTGTGGGCACCCCGTGCGCAAAACGACCGCGAAGCTTATCACCATATTATGCGTGAAGCACTGGAAAACCAGGATGGTTTACATATCATTGAAGCCAGTATTAGCGAGCTAATTATCAGCGGTGGAAGAGTTTGTGGCGTGATCAGCCAGATCGGACGCCAATACCTTGCCCCCACGGTGATCCTTGCCACAGGGACTTTCTTGAAGGGAAAGATACATGTGGGGAAAATCAGCTATAGCGGAGGACGCAGCGGCGAACCAAGCGCGGATGAGCTTTCACTGAACTTAGGTGCATTGGGCTTACAAGTATTACGCTTCAAAACAGGAACTCCACCCCGTGTGGATTTACGCAGTTTAGATTTTAGCTGTTTGGAAGCGCAAGCCGGAGACCCTGACCCACAAGGCTTTTCCTACTATCGAGATATTGTGCTGCGCAACCAGGTATCTTGCTATTTAACCCATACCACCGCCGAAACAGCCCGCATAATACAGGAAAACTTGAGCGAATCGGCACTATACTCAGGCATCATCACCGGTATAGGTCCGCGCTATTGCCCCTCTATCGAAGATAAGATTGTTAAGTTCCCGCAGCGGGACAGCCATCACGTGTTTATCGAGCCAGAAGGCATCAACACCCATGAAGCCTACGTGAATGGCATTTCCACCAGTTTACCCCCACACATACAGGAACAAATAGTCCACAGCATACCTGGCTTGGAGAAAGCTTCATTGCTCCGCTATGCCTATGCCATAGAATATGACTACGTAAGCCCGGAGGAGATAGACGCCTCACTTGCTGTGAAGAAGCTTCCCGGCTTGTATCTGGCAGGGCAGATAAACGGAACTTCCGGTTATGAAGAAGCTGCCGCACAGGGGATGATGGCGGGGATCAATGCCAGCCTATATCTGGATGGTAAGCCTCCGTTGCTGCTTTCGCGCAGTGATGCCTATATGGGCGTGTTAATCGACGATCTGGTTACCCGCGGCACCAATGAGCCTTACCGGATGTTTACTTCGCGGGCAGAATATCGCCTACTGCTGCGTCAGGATAACGCCGACGAGCGCATGATGCCCATTGCCCGTAAGCTTGGCTTGCTTTCGGAAGACCGTTGGCTGCGCTTTTCCACCATGCTGGAGATAAAGGCAAGAGAGATGGAACGCCTCAAAGCCGGGAATTGCACTATCGCCGGAGAGATAAAGGAACCCATCCGCTTTGCCCAATTGCTAAAGCGTCCCGAGATTAACTTTGCCAAGTTGCCGGATTACGGCTTTGTTATCCCGCCAGACCTCAGCGAAGACATCCAACACCGCATAGAACTGGAAATTAAGTACGAAGGCTACCTGCACCGTATGGAAGAAGAATTGCAGCGCTTTAGGCAGGCGGAAGATATGAACTTGCCGGATGAAACGGACTACTTCGCCATCCCCAGTCTGGCATGGGAAGCCCGCGAAAAGCTTGCCAGAATAAAGCCCCGCAGCATCGGCCAAGCCATGCGCATACCGGGGATAAACTACAGCGACAGCTCGGCTTTGATGATTTGGCTGCGCAAAAACCCCACAGGAAAGGTACATGAATAATAAGCTAAATGCCATTGCCATTATCCCGGCACGTTTTGCCTCCACCCGTTTCCCCGCCAAGGCACTTGCCTTGCTGGACGGCAAACCGATTATCCAGCATGTTTATCAGCGAGTGGTGGACAGCGGTCTTTTTAGCCAAGTGTTGGTAGCCACAGATCATCAGGCTATCTACGACGCGGTGACTGCCTTGGGGGGAAAGCCGGTGATGACTTCGGAGCACCATCAAAGCGGGAGTGACCGCATCGCCGAAGCTGCGTTGATGTTCCCCGATGCCCAGATTATTGTGAACGTGCAGGGTGATGAACCGCT
>JALNXT010000227.1 GCA_023230245.1 Candidatus Cloacimonadota bacterium | reverse complement strand
ATGAGCGGTGCGCAAAGCAAAGCCGTGGAAATAGCGGGTGGGATAGGCGTGATCGCCGAAGTAGATTACAGTCGCATCGAAACCAGACACAAACAGGGCTGGGTGAGCAAAGTATCAGATAAATTAGATGTGGTGTTTGCCTATGTAGACGAAGCCCGTAAAAGCAAGAAACCCTTATCCATCGCATACCATGGCAATATCGTGGATTTATTGGAATACATCGATAAAAACATTATCAAAGCCGAATTGATTTCTGACCAAACCTCTTGCCATGCTGTTTACGATGGAGGATATACTCCTGTGGGGCTAAGCTTTGAAGCCGGCAGAAAGCTGATCGCCGAAGATGCCGAAGCCTTCAAACGACAAGTAGATGCTTCCCTGAGCCGTCACTTTAAAGTCATAAAGAATTTGTGTGCCAAAGGCTCGAGGTTCTGGGATTATGGCAACAGCTTCATGGCAAGCGTGTTTGAGGCCGGAGAAACCACTATTGCCAAAAATGGAGAGAATACCAACGATGGCTTTATCTGGCCTTCCTATGTGGAGGATATTATGGGGCCTTTATGCTTCGATCACGGATATGGCCCCTTTAGATGGGTGTGTCTATCTCGCAAAGATGAAGACTTAAAGAAGACCGATTTAACTGCTGCTAAGCTGATTGACCCTAATAGAAATGCCATGGATCGCGATAATTATCATTGGATCGTTACTGCCGAACAAAACCAGCTCGTAGTAGGCACCAAAGCCCGCATCCTCTATGCCGATGAAGAAGGCAGGATTCGCCTTGCGCTGAAGTTTAACGACATGGTGCGCAAGGGTGAGATTGGGCCTGTGATGTTGGGACGTGATCATCATGATGTTTCCGGCACAGATTCTCCCTTTAGAGAAACCGCCAATATCCACGATGGCTCTAACCTGATGGCTGATATGGCAACCCAATGCTTTGCCGGTAATGTGGCAAGAGGTATGACCCTGGTAGTTCTTTCTAACGGTGGAGGAGTTGGCATAGGTAGGAGCATCAATGGTGGTAATGGCATAGTATTGGACGGCACAGATAGGATGGATGAAGTGGTGCGCAAAGCCCTATCATGGGATGTGATGGGCGGTGTGGCACGCAGAGCATGGGCGAGGAATAGCGGAGCTATCGATACCAGTATTGCCTGGAATAGCAAACACCTGGCTAGCGGTGCAATTACCATCCCTCATGCAGTGGATGAAACTTTAATCGATGAGTTACTTAACTAAAGATGGGGAGTAATATGAACTCAAGCTATTCCCGTTTGATGAAAGCAGAGGGACTAAATACGCAAGTTATCCGCACTTTTACCGCTTATTACGATAAACTGGTTAAAGGTGATAAAGGGCTAATATCCAAACAACAGATACACCCTCCCACAACGGATAATTTGATAGATTACGACCAGATTAAAAGCAATACCAAGCCTCAGTTATTGAAGCACACGGTAGCTATCAAGCTGAATGGTGGCTTGGGAACCAGCATGGGTCTTATGAAAGCCAAATCGCTTTTGCCAGTAAAAGGAAACATGACCTTTCTGGATATCATTAGCAGGCAGATTTTAACCTTACGTTCCAGTTCCGGATATGATGTTTTGTTGCTGTTCATGAATAGCTTTAGTACCGAGGCAGATACCTTGAATTACCTAACCAAGTACCCGGATTTGGGCAAACAAGATATACCGCTTACTTTTATGCAAAACAAGTTTCCCAGAATAAGGCAAGATAACTTACAACCCTTTGAGGCGAAAGACAAGGAACAGAGATGGAACCCACCGGGGCATGGAGATCTCTACACGGCAATTACCACAAATGGTCTCTTGGAAAAGCTCATCGCAGCAGATTACAGATATGCCTTTGTATCTAATGCCGATAATTTGGGTGCCAGCCTGGATACTTCTATCCCTGCTTATATGGAAGAACACAGCGTTCCTTTCCTCATGGAAGTATGCAACCGTACTGCCATGGATAAGAAGGGTGGCCATCTATGTGAAGATTTATCTGGCCAGTTATTGCTGAGGGAAGTTGCCCAATGTCCCGCAGATGAGATAGATCAGTTCCAAGATATAGATTACTACAAGTACTTTAACACCAATAACCTGTGGATAGATTTGAAAGCCCTTGAGTGGCAATTGATTTCTTCAGAGGGTTTAATGCTATTACCGTTGATTGTAAATCCTAAAACGGTAGATGGAACGGCAGTATATCAACTGGAAACAGCCATGGGCTCTGCCATTAGCATCTTTAGCAATGCCAAAGCTGTTGTCGTTCCCAGAGAACGCTTTGCACCAGTAAAAAAGACCAATGATCTGCTTGCCATTTGGTCGGATGCTTATGACCTGAATGATCAATACCAGATTACTTTGAAGCGGGGACTTGATAAACCGCCTACAATCGAGCTTGATGATGCTTACTATACTACTGTTGATGCATTGCAGGCAAGATTTCCCCAGGGTGCACCATCTCTTAGCGGATGCAAAGAGCTGAAGATAAAAGGTGATGTTACTTTTTTGGAAGATGTTATTTGTGAGGGGAAAGTTAATCTCAATGCATCTTCTGCTGTGTCTGTGCGCAATTGTCTTCTTACAGGCGAAATGAAACTTGGTGAAAAACCAACTGGGGATTAACCCCAAAAGAGGCTGATATGGTATCCAAAGCTACAAAGATAAGGCTGGGAATATTCCTGGCTGTAGGTTCAATATTAATCATCATTTTCGCTGCTGCGGTAGCAGGCAGCAGACTAGTGCAAAAGAGGGATATCTATTTTATTCAGTTCCAAGATCGTTCTGTAAGCGGCATACAAGTAGGCGGAGCAGTTAACTATCAGGGTATCAAGGTGGGCAGAGTTGAGAGCATCAAGATAGACCCCAAGGATGTTACTAAAATAACTCTTACCATAAGCGTAGAAGCAGGGACTCCGATTAAAGCGGATACGGAGGCTTTGCTTACCATGGTTGGGATAACGGGACTAAAAGCGGTTGAAATTAGGGGTGGAACGAACGAATCTGCCCTACTAAAACCGAAAAGCTATATCAAGGTGGGGTCTTCAACTTTCGATGATATCAGCGATCGAGCGGTTTCGATAGCCGAGAAAATAGATCTGATAGCTGCCAATATCAGTGATTTGACCAGCGGAGAGAATCGTAAGAACATAGCAAACATTCTAGAGCAAACCAGCCTTTTGTTGACATCAACCAGAGAGAATCTTTCTACTACCCTACAAAGCTTTAACAAGATTGCCGACAATACTCAGAGTGTCACGGAAGGGTTAAATAAGAACCTGGATATAATTACCGCTAATCTAACCAAGAATATGGACTCAATTTCCTCAAGCACGACAAACAATCTAGATAATCTGACTAATGATACCAGGGCTAGTTTGGAGACATTGACGAATAACTTGAATAGGGATATTTCTTCCATTACTACCAATCTGGAGCAAAGTCTAAATCAGATAACCACCCAAAGTACAGATCTAATGAAGGATACCCAATTCCAGATCAATAATATCGGTGGTAATACAGATGCAATGATTCTGGAGACTACCAAGCAAATAGTGGCTACAAGCGCGAATATAAATCGCTCTATTGAAAAGATTAATGCCATGCTAAGTACCCCCGGAGTAGATAGCCTGATGTATAATGTGGGCAAACTGGCGGGGAAACTGGCACAAACCGATTTGAATTCGATGGTTACGGAGCTATCTGTCACCATTCAAAAGACAGGAACGTTGGTTACTTCTTTGAACCGACTTGTAGTACGTAGTCAGGGCGATATAAGGGATATCCTGGATTCTATGTCAGAAACTAGTGAAAACCTAAAAGAGTTTACTCGCCAGATATCGGATACTCCCTCAATTTTGTTACGGGGTAATTAGGAGGAATGATGCGTAGAATGAACTTTATCAATTTGATTGTAGGTTGTACTTT
>JALNXT010000226.1 GCA_023230245.1 Candidatus Cloacimonadota bacterium | reverse complement strand
GCAAAGCAGGATGCCATTTTCATCTATATGGTTCAGGATATCGTCTTTACAGCTTTTGCCTATCACTTCTTCTGCGCTATATCCCGTCATGGCTTCCGCAGCTTTATTCCAAAACAGAATTACGCGCTGTGGATTCACCACATAAACACCATCATATAGGCTATTCAGAGTTCTTACTAATTCTGAATTTGGGTTTTGCAAGTCTGCTAAAAACTGCATACTTTCTCCTTTTGCCCAGATTCCCTACTTTTTGGCATCTTTGGCTGCGTATCCGATGAACAGCTTTCCCAAAGACCGCACGTGTTTCTTCACTATTTTATCCAACATCTTGTTATCGGGGTGGATAATGCTCTTACCGTCTTTGTTTATACCGCCTATTTCTACCAGAAAAGCCCTGGCACCCATGCGATGATAAAAGAAATTGCGGGCATTACCCACTTCCGAAGCATATCCTTCCCGCACCTCATAAGTCCCTTTCAGATAATCCTTTTTGAGGCTTGCAGCATAGGAACTGGCAAGGGCTTTGGTCTGCATATATAGGGGCGAATTATTTCCCCGCGCCGGCAAGTAAATCTTCTCATTGAATGCACCTGATGCCGAGCTATGCAAGAAAATAGCAACCTCGAAGTTCTTTTCCTGAGCCAAAGCGATCACTGCCTTAATCTCGCTCTCGGAAACAGGTTCCTTGCCTTTATAAAAGGGGCTGGTAACGTTGATATCGGTATCCAAATCCCAAAACACGGGATAATTACGGTTCAAGTCCACTCCATCGGTTCGCAGGTCAAGTAGTTTATTGCCATCCGTATCGGTGTTATTCTTGCGTTTGAAGCGAAACTCACCGGAGCTTACGAGGCGAAAGCCTTCAGGATTGAGGCTGGGGATAATCCAAAAACGGCAAGTGTTTAGCAACTGTTTATACTCCTCGTTGATGGCATATCCTTTGATAAGTTCTTCGGCAAAAGCAGAGGAGATATTCACCCCCAATACTTCGTCGCCGTGATGCTGACCGATGAGCAGCAGATTGCGCTTTGCCGCTTTGCCACCAATCTCAAGCGCATAGATGGGTAGTTTTTCACTACCGCTGAAACCGATGATGCGAAGCTGTGCCAAAGCGGGATTCAGATTGGCAATGCGGCTAAGCTCTGCTGATAGGTTATCAGTACGCAGATATTTAGAACTAAGTGGATACACATTCCCCCCCGACGCTGCACACGAAGTTAGGCTGATATATGCCATTAAGGCGATGATGAGATGTAGAACACTTTTAACCTTCATAGATTCCAAGCTTATCTTAAGCCGTAATTTAGTCAAGCACCACCTGCAAAATACCTGCGATAAGAGGAAAAGGGTTATACTGCAATAAAAATACCCTTTGATAGTAGTGTCAAGTCCTGCTTGCATTATCCTATCATTGCCCACCCAATGCCCTTGCCATGGACAATGATAGGGCAATGATAGGACAATGCAAGCAAGGAAGCATTTTTTGACTTACAATTACGCTGCAATCAGCTACAAAAAAAGCCAGGATAACTATCACACAGCGTAATTGTGAGTTAAAATGGCGAGGAAAGCAGCGTAATTGTGAGTTAAAAGAGGATAAAGCACCCCGCAGCAGTTTTTCTTTTAACTCATAAATCGGCGACGCACAAAGCAAGTATGATTTTTGCTAAAGATACAGTCGCCGATTATATAAGTCAAAATGGCGATTTGTGCTGCTATTTGACTTGACATTTTATCGCTTCCCTGGATTGTCGTAACCTTATGGGCATAGATGTTTTGCGTCCATTTTATTATATGAGGAGTATCTTATGCGTTTGCCCTTGACTGTGTTTGTGTTGTGCCTCAGCTTCGTTTTAAGTGCGAGCAACAGCACTGCGGCCATTGCCCCAGCCAGCGCAGAATATCTGGAGTATCTTTCCACTCCTGAAATGCTACGCGCTCAAAGGTATGGAAGCTATATACCAGAGCGAAACGTGGATATCGCCGATCCAGCTATCTTTTTGCCGAGCACTCGCATCTTTCCCCCTGTCTATGATTTAAGGCTAATGCAAGGTTTAACTCCTATTCGCGATCAAGGCTGGACTTCTGCCTGCTGGTGTTTCAGTTGTTGTGCAGCGCTGGAGAGCAGAGCGTTGCTAAGCGGATTTGGCACTTACGACTTCTCCGAAAACAACATCTACTACGGGCATGGCTACGTGGGCGAGCACATCGGCGGAAATAGAATCATGTCCACCACCTATCTCATGCGTGGGGTGGGCCCGGTGTTGGAATCTCAGGATCCCTTTCAATTCGATATCGGGCAATACCATGCGGGGCTTACTCCTGCTGCCTTTGTACCCGAAGCGGTATGGCTGCCCCAGGAATTGGACATCAGCCTTATCAAAGAGGCTATCGTGGATTATGGTGCTCTGGATGTGGCAATAAACTTTACTGATAGCTATTTCAACAGCGTCAACAACAGCTACTACTATCCCGGCTATGCCGGCGCAGATACGAACCATTTGGTAAACATCGTGGGCTGGAACGATAACTACCCCACCGCCGGAGGTGTTGGAGCTTGGATTGTGCGTAATTGCTGGAGTACATCCTGGGGGGAAAGCGGCTATTTCTACGTTTCCTATCGTGACTATTTTATCACCCGCTATCCGGCTTATTGGCCAGAAATACGATCTTACAACAGCCAGCAACAAATCCTGCAATATGACGATGTTGGCTATATAGGCGATTGGGGTTATGGTAACGACACTGCTTGTTCCCTAATAAAGTACGACATCCCAGCCGGTTACAAGCTAAGCAGGATAGGCTCTTACACCACCAGCAGCCCTTCAAACGTGGACTATAGGGTTTATGATGGCTTTGATGGAATCTCTGCTACTGGATTGCTTGCCCAAACGGAACTAGAAATACATCCCTATCACGGTTTTTATATGACGGATTTAGCTGAACCGCTCTATTTTGAGGAAGCCACGGCGGTGTATGTGCTTGCCAGATTTGTAAGCCGCAACTATGGCTATCCCCTTGCCGTGGAATACAATCTCTCTTGGGCTGCCACTCCGCCCATCTCAAGCAATGTGGCATGGGTTAGCCCCAGCGGTGAAACTGGCACATGGGAACAAGTGGGTGCTAATACAGGTTGCCCAATAGACTTTTGCACCAAGCTGTATATCACTCCCGCTTCCGCCGCCGCTGAAGATGAAGTGCAGATTCCTGCAACGTTTAATATCTCTCCCAATCCCGCCCGTGGAGAAATGACGCTGTTCTTCCAAAATAAAACCGCAGCGCAAGTAGAGATTAGCCTATATAACATTAAGGGTCAGTTAGTTAAGCAAGAATTGTACAGCAACCTAAACTCCGGACAGCAAAGCATTAGCATGGCTTTAACTACCACCCATGGCAGCCCGCTTTCCAGCGGAGTTTATCTCTGCCGTCTAAAAACCGGTGCAAGCAGCCAAACCCGTCTGCTAACAGTTATCAAGTAGTGCGAGACTGGTTTTTTAGCCATTTTGCTTGACACATAAAGCCAATGTGAGATTATACCGCCATTATGTAAGATAAGCCTCCCGGAGGTGGGAAAATGCGAAATGTGATGATTAGCTTAGTTTTATGCCTGATATGCTTGGCGCCCTTGGCAGCGCAAAAGATAGATTTGAGTAACGATCAGGACTACCTGAATGCCTTTATGAAGGTGCGCGGTGATGCCAATGAAGGCGTAACTCTGTATCATTGGACGGGAAGCGTGTATAGCTTTGTTCCCGGCGAGAAACGCGTGGAGCTGTTTGCCTTTGAGGGCTTTAACATCGCCAAAACCGTGAAAGGTGAGTTTGGTTTCGAGCTGCTAACCCGTGAAGCAGCCTTCTTTAAGGATTACCGCACCGGCGAGATATTGGAAACTTGGTACAACCCCTTAAACAAGATGAACGTTCCTGTGGTGCAAATATGGAA
>JALNXT010000225.1 GCA_023230245.1 Candidatus Cloacimonadota bacterium | reverse complement strand
CATCATCATTAGCAATGCTTGCCGATAAAACATCTGGAATCGGCACACTGTCCTTTCAATATCGTAGATACGGTACAGATGCACAAGTTGATTGGAAGGTTGAATATAGCACCGATGCCGGTTTGAACTGGACTCAGCTTGGTTCAGACTTCACCGCACCTGCCACAGATGATGTGCAGACCTTTAGCCAAGCGGTAAATATTAGTGGCAATGTAAGAGTTAGAATCAAGCGTGCAACCGAAACAGGAACCGCCAATAAACGCCTTAATATTGATGACATATCTCTAACTGACTATGCTGGAGGCTCTACACCCACCATCAATGTTACCGGCACACTTGAAGCTTTTAGCACCTACACCGGAACACCTTCCGCTGCTCAAACCTATACCGTAGGTGGCTCAAACTTAACTGCCAATATAGCTATTGCTGCCGTAACGGGATTTGAGTATTCCACCGATGGCACAAACTATTCCAGCACACTTTCTTTAGCACCGACAACCGGAACTGTAGCCACAACTACAATCTATGTCCGCTTAACTGGTGCTATTGCTGGAACCCCCAGTGGCAATATAGCTCACACCAGCACAGGTGCTACACTGGTAAATGTAGCTGTATCGGGAACTGTTACTGCTCCCACGCCTACTATCACACTTAGTCCCGCAGCCCTCAATGCTTTTAGTGCTTATGTCGGCACACCTTCAGCACCTCAAACTTATACCGTAGCAGGTGTTTATTTAACTGCCAATATCAGCATCGCTGCTGTATCTGGCTTTGAATACTCCACCAACGGGACAAGCTTCTCCAGCACCCTGTCTTTAACACCAACAAGTGGAACCGTAGCCACAACTACTATTTATGTACGCCTTACTGGTACTACGCTTGGTGATTATAGCGGAACCATCGTCCATACCAGCACCGGTGCAACTCAACAAGACAAGGCTGTAACTGGCTCGGTAACAGCAGTACCTGCAGCAGAAACCTTCCTTGAAGAGAATTTCGAATATCCTGCAGCATCTTTGTTGACAGCAAACGGATGGACTGCTCACAGTGGAGGCGGGACAAACGCATTCTTCGTTAGCAATCCCGGGCTTTCATACACTGGCTACCTTGCTAATAGTGGATTGTGTGCCGAAACTACCGGAAATAATGGTGAAGACGTTAATAGACTTTTTGCTGCTCAAACAGAAGGATCCATATATGCATCTTTGTTGGTTAATATGTCCTCTGCTGCTGTAGCTGGCGACTATTTCTTCCACTTGGGTGCCAACCCGCTCGGAAGCGATTTTAAGGGTAGAGTATTTGCACAAAGAAGTGCTGCTGACTCTCTTTTAATCCGTTTTGGGATTTCCCGTGGTGGAAAAGTAGAAACAGCCGTTTGGACTGGATACACTTACTCCCTTAACACTACCTACTTGCTCGTATTAAAATACACCATTGTTAGTGGTGCAAATAACGATCAGGCAGTATTATGGATTAACCCTGTTATTGGAGCTACCGAACCCGCCTATATTCTTGCAAGCACAGACATTGCCGCAGCAGATGCAGCAAACATTGGTGCAGTGGTTCTCCGCCAAGGAAACGCCGCCAACCCTACTCCAGTTGCCAAATATGATGGACTTCGCGTAACAAGCACTTGGCAGCAGCTTTGGATTGCTACCCCAACTCCTGTGCTGCATGTTGATACAGTTGAACTTGATCCCCTGGCATGTATTGTTAATACGCCTTCGGACGAAATCCGCAGCTATACCCTATATGGTGAAGACACTGCAAGCCAGATAGAGGTAACTGCTCCAACAGGCTTCCAGGTTTCCACATCTATTGACGAAGGATGGGATGGAAGTCTTCACCTTAGTCCAGCATTTAGTGACACCATATATGTAAGAATGTTTGCAAGTGTTGCTGGTAATTATGATGATGTTATCACCCATACCAGCGGAAGTGCAGTTCACGTGTATGTAGCCGTTAGCGGCGAGTGTGTCGCGCCTGCTATAGTTTGGAATATCACACAGAACTTAACCGCCTTTAGTGCCCAAGCTGGAACTGCCTCTGACAACCAACAGTACACCCTAAGTGCCTCTAATGCAACAGGTGATATAATTGTTAGCACCACTGCTCCCTTTGAACTAAGTACTACGGGTGTAAGTGGCTGGAATACAGAACTTACTCTAGGCTATACCTTCAACGGAACTATTTATGTTCGGATGAATGCAACTTCAGCCGGCAGCTTTACAGCAGACATCACTCACACAACTGATGGTGCCTCACCTAATGCTATCTCTATCAGCGGTAATGCAACTCCTGCTGCAGGATTTGCCTACGACCTGTTCTATTCAGAATACGTGTACGGCTCAGGCAATAACAAGGCAATTGAGATATTTAATGGAACTGGTGCTACGGTTGATCTGCATGACTATCAGTATGAAAACTGGTATAATGGTGGATCGTCTCCGAGTTTCGTTACATTTGCAGTTGGTACAATGTTAGCACATGGGGAAACTTATGTAATTGCCAACCCTACTTCCAGTGCAGCTATTCTTGCTATTGCTAATGCCACAAGTGGAAATGTTTCCTTTAATGGAGATGATGCACTTGTCCTCAGAAAGATTAGCACAGATGCAATCGTGGATATCTTTGGTGTTATTGGTCAAGATCCCGGCACCCAGTGGACTGCCGATGGTGGTTACACTACTCTTAAAAAGACTCTTGTCCGCAAATCCTCTGTAATCAGTGGTATCACAGTTAACCCTACCATATCTGTTCCCGCTGTTACCACAGACTTTGTAACTCTTGCTACAGAATGGGATATGTATGATATTGATACTATCACCTATCTTGGTAGCCACACATTCGGCACAGGTGGAACACTTGCTACACCTGTTGTTGTGATTACTCAAGTTGGTACGGATGTAGTCTTAACTTGGGAGCCTATTACTGGTGCGGCAACTTATAGAGTTGAATCCAGCAGTGATCCCTATGCTGCTGATATAGACTGGACAACTGAAACCGATGCCGATAATACAGATGAAACTTGTACTATCTCTGCATCGGCAGATAAGAAGTTCTACCGCGTAATCGCCCTTCCCTAATAAATAAACCTATAATAGTAAAAGGTGGAACTTCGGTTCCACCTTTTTTTGCTTAGAAAGGGATATGATCGCATTCGCTTCAGGAGTTCCGGTGTCATTACAGGGTGGGAGTTCCGGTGTCCTTACCGGAAAGGCCTGCTAGAGTCTATCTGGCAGTGGGTTTAGCGGTGTGAATATCTATGCGACTCGGCTGTTGGCTATCCTTTCGCCGACGAGGACACTCGAATGCTCGAGTGCAGGCTTGGCTAACCTTGCCTGTGGGGACACAGGCATTCCTTAGTTGAGGCATTCCAGGTATAGCTTGTACTGCTCGAATACATCCATAGGTAGTCTTGCAGCTTTGCCATCGGAGGCAAACACAGCGGTCAGCACTGCACGCAAGCAGATCTCGCCTTTTTGGTTATACACTTCCTGCTGCCATTTGCCTTTTATGCGGTTAATCTCAAAGAAATAGCTCTTCACGGTGGCGATTTCATCTATATCCACCGCTTTCAGGTAGTCTATCTCAAAGCGATAGACAAATAGCTGAATATTCCGTTCTTTCAGCTTAGAGATCGGCAAGTTCATATCAATAGATGCTTCGCTCCTTGCCGCTTCCAATAGTTGCAGGTAATTGGCATTGTTCAGGTGCCCGTAAATATCGCATTCAAAGCCGTAGATTCTCTTTTTAAAAGTAAAGATCATGTTTCCATCCTCTTTTAGATTCGGGATTTTACTTGACCGATAACGCCAAGTGATTTCCCGTGCCTATTAAAATAAACGTACAAGATGAGGAATGTATAATGGCTAAAAATGTCAACCTCAAAATGAAAGCCGACTCTAAAGACGCACTAAAACAAAGCACTCCTTCCCCCTTC
>JALNXT010000224.1 GCA_023230245.1 Candidatus Cloacimonadota bacterium | reverse complement strand
ATAGAACCTTGACACCCTGGCTTCCTAACACTTGGACAGAGACGGCTAAAGCAATACAGGCTTACCAACCCGATATGTTAATAGTTTCATGGTTTCTGCCGTTCTTTGCTCCTGCCTATGGGATGATATTACGAAAGCTAACAGGGATGCGAAAGATTATACTTGCGCATAACGTGGCGGCTCATGAAAAATGGGCATTGGCAGCCTATTTAACTAAGTTTGTGTTTGCTAAAGCTGATAAGATTGTAGTGCTTAGCAAGGCTACCTTAACCGAGCTTGTCAGGTTAATGCCTTTATCTACTTCTAAACGGAGTATCTTAGGCTATCACCCTATCTACGATTGTTATAGTAAAGGGGAAGCTGCAGTAGAAGCTTCAAATGCCCACACCATGCTATTCTTTGGGTTAATAAAGCCATACAAGGGTTTGGATGTGCTGCTGGATGCCCTGCCATTGGTATTGAACAAAATCCCCGATGCCAAGCTGATAATCGCTGGCGAAGTATATGGCGATAGCAGCCAGTATCAAAGCCAAATAGACTCTCTTGGTATTGCCCTCTCTGTAGAAACGCATTTCCGTTATATCAGCGAACCGGAAGTAACCTCATTCTTTAGTGCTGCAAACCTGTGTATTTTGCCATACAAAAGTGCATCCCAAAGCGGAGTTATCGCCACTTCCTACAGCTTTGGAGTTCCTGTTTTAGCCTCGGATGTCGGTGGTTTGGGCGAGTACATCCTCCCCGGCGAAACGGGTAACCTGGTGCTGCCCAACAATCCTGTAAAACTGGCGGAAGGCATTATCAAACACTTTTCGCAAGCCAAGGATATGCGACCCTCCATCATGGAGTATAACAAACGGCACTCGTGGAGCAGCCTGGCTGATTTGATCACCCAAAGCACCCTTAAATCTGCCGATCCTGTTACAGCCCACCCAATAAACAAGATACTGCTGATCAGTTACTATTTCCCGCCCTGTGGCGGAGCCGCTGTACAAAGATGGTTACGTTTCATCGCTGCTTTAGAGCGGAAAGGAGTGCAGGTAACGGTGATTACCACCAAAAATGGCGATTATCCCTATCGGGACGAAAGCTTGCTAAAGAAGCTATCGCCACAGCTTAAAGTGTTGCGTAGCCGTCCGCTAAGTTTTAGTTCTGTATGGAGTTTGCTGGGGCAGAAAGAGCTTCCCTATGGCAGCCTGGAAAGCAAAACGAGTGATACCTGGCTGAAACGGGCATTATATTGGATACGCTTGAACCTCATCATCCCCGATATGCGTGCAGGCTGGAACCCAAGCGCATACAAGCTTGCTGCGCATGAACTTAAGATCAACAATTACGATGTGGTTTTTACCAGCGGACCTCCCCATTCCACTCATTTTATTGGTTTGAGACTAAAGCAGCAATTCGGGATAAACTGGTGCACCGATTTCCGTGATCCTTGGTCTGATATCTATTATTTGAAGCTGAATCCCCCTTCGCGTATCACCATGATGGTGCATAAGTATCTGGAGCGCAAGATAATCGCCGCGGCAGATACCAATTATATAGTTAGCTGCAGTATCGCTAATTCCTTACCCAAAGGCAACAAGGTGGTTTTATACAACGGCTTTGACCCTGCCGATTTTGTAGGGTTACATTATGCACCTGCTGATAAGTTTCGCATTAAGTATGTGGGGCAGCTTACGGCAGGGCAGGAAGTAACGCCTTTGCTGGATGCGCTATCTAAGCTTGCTAATTTACCTAACCTGGAGTTTTCTTTTATTGGGACCCGCGATATACCAGACACTAAGATTCCTCTGCGCAGAGTTCCCTTTCTGCCCCATCGTGAAGCACTTAACGAATTGGTAAATGCAGAGCTATTGGTGCTGATCATCAACGATTACGAAGGCAACCAGGGGATGCTTACCGCCAAGCTATTCGAATACATCGGTTCGCGCACTCCCATTCTGTGCCTTGCCAAGCAGGGTGGCGAAGCCGAAGAGATTATCCTTAAATGCGCCGGCGGAGTAGTTTTACAAACCACAGAGGATATCAGTAAACACATCTTACACCGGCATGAACAATGGCAACAGGGTAACTATAAACGCTGCACTGGTAACATTGATTTTCTGGATGTTAATAACCAGATTGCCAAGCTGCTGGTTACTTCTCGATAAAACCAATTATCCTAGCAATTGATTTACCTGGCATGAGATTAGCCATTGATGTAGCGTAGGGCAGCGTTTAGCTAACTGTTCACGATCTTCCATTTCTTCCTTGCTATCCGATACCGTTTCGCACACCAACTGAAGCGGTATTGAACAGGTTCAAACCCGATGAGCTCCAGATCGGATCCCGATGAACCCCCTTGCGGATAAGCAAGAAGGTGCAATTCGTTAATTTACAAAATGTTGATGTTATTCATAATGCCATAGAGGTGAGAATAAATTTATTCCCCACCTAGCTAAACTATTGCATTATGGCTTATTACCAATTTGGAAAGTTTACCGGAATGCTGCGTTACCTTAAAAAGTGTTATCAATTTTAGGATATTGGATGATTTTCTTCTTGACGAATATTACTCTTGGCATTAGATTGTATTTAGGCTAACTAGTAACTTCATAGGGTGCTAAATTAAATAATTTAATGCATGGGGAGGAACCATGAGATACAATTTTGTAATTATCTTTGTCGCGGTACTTTTAGGGGTATTCGCTTCTTGTTATAGTGCTGAAAAATCAGTTTATTTTGATGGTGCCGGAGACTACATTACCTTGGGCTCAAACAAAACCCAGAATGGAATGAACGGAGCAACTGGGCTAACCTTGGAAACTTGGGTAAATCCTACAAGTCTGCGTACGGGAACAGGTAGAAATGTTATTGCCGATTTCTGCATAACTGGATCCAACTCTATGGTAATGATGTATTTTACCGATAGTGGCAAATTTAGGTTTGGCGGTAGAAGCATAAGTGGAGATGGTTTCCAAGATATTCAAACCACATATGCTGTTGTTAGCACTGGAAAGTGGTTCCATATTGCGGGTGTGTTAGATTTTACCAATGATACTGTAAAAATCTACCTAAACGGAGAATTGATAGAATCAAAAAATGTTACTTTCGGTAGTGACACTTACACTTCTTCAACTGGCAGCACAGAAATCATAGGATGCAATCAACCATTAACTGCTACTCAATACTTCCATGGCTACATTGATGATATGCGTATATGGAAAGCCCCTAGGACACAAGAGCAGTTACAAGAGAACATGACAAATACCTTGTCCGGGCAAACTAATCTGCTTGGTTACTGGAAATTTGATGATGACCTGATCGATGATTCTGGTCATAGTTACACAGGAACTCTAATGGGCGATTCAGCTTTTTCCAACACCTCTTTTCAATTCGGTAAATATTACCGAACTACCGACGCAGGAGCATGGAAGCTTGCCAGTAACTGGGAAGTTTCATCTGATAATGCTAACTGGACTACCGCTACAGCATATCCTATTGCCGGAGTTACCGCATACATACGCACTACAGATAGCATGACTTTGGGTGCCAATGCCTCATGCAAGAACCTGATAATGGACGGGGGCACGCTTACAATTGGATCTTTCATAATGAATGTTTCTGGGACGCTAACAGAAATATCGGGAACTATCACTGGAAGTCCCAATATCCTCGGCTACGCATCTCCTTCTAATAAACGCCTGGAAATAGCCGAAAGCGGGAATGTGATCAACGCATTTTCCGCCTCAACAAGCATTGGCAGCAACCTTCCTCAAAAGATAGATAGAGAGTGGACTATCAGCGGAAGCTTCACTGGCAATAAATCTGTTACCTTCTATTGGGATGCGGCAGACGATGATAGCTTCAATTGGGCTTCCCATATTCCCTCTGTTTATAATGGGGCTACAGAATATACTCAAACAGCATACAACGTAAGTACATACCCACATTGGGTAACCGTAA
>JALNXT010000223.1 GCA_023230245.1 Candidatus Cloacimonadota bacterium | reverse complement strand
TGATCTTTGGATAGTTAGAAATTCAAAACTAATAGTTGTAAATCTTGATTATCCTAATAGTTTAGGTACAGCAATTGAATTATATGAAGCAAATAAGCATTGTGGGATACCTGTTATTGGATTTGGAATAAAAGAAAATCATCCTTGGATAGAGGAATGTGTGAATGTTAAGTTTGACACAATGGATGAAGTTATTGATTATGTGATGGAGTTTTATGTACCTCATATGTAGATGTGTGAATGGTGTAAGGAGTGAAGTTGGGGAGAGGTTGTTGTAGAAGGAAATAAAAGTATAATATAAATACATAGAAAGGAAAGGCGATACTAATAGCGGCAAAATACAAGAAAATAAGAATTTCAAGTGATGAAACTATGGATGAACATAGATATATCATGGAACAACATCTTGGAAGAAAATTAGATTTTAACGAAGTTGTGCATCATATAAATGGGGATACATATGATAATAGAATTGAAAATTTAGAATTAAAATCAAGAAGTGAACATTCAAGAGAACATGGAATTGAAAGAAAAGGGAAAATATCAGAAGAAACTAAACAAAAATTAAGAGATGCTCCAAAATTAAAAGGTAGTCAAATTAAAACATCTAAATTAACTGAAATAGATGTAATAGAAATTAAAAGATTATTAAATGAAGGTATGGGCGTAAGGGCAATAGCAAAACTATATAATATTCACCATTCTAATATTTCTAATATAAAAACAGGTAAGGCATGGAAACATGTAGTGTAAATAATAATTAAAATAACAAAATAAATGTAATGTCATAGGATTAAACTACTAACAACCATTAATTACCTACATAGGACAATCTAAAAAAATCATACATAATAACTGAGGTGAAGAAGGATGGTAAAAGATAAAATGGAAGAAATTAAATATAGAGAAGTAATAGAATATGATAATGGATATAGAATTATAAATAAATATCCTATCATCACTAAGGAAGAAAATAAACGAAGAAAAGAAGAAATATTAACTAAACTTTATCATGAGTTTACAAAAGATTGTGACGCTTGACATAAAAGTAAATAAACAATAATATTAAATAGGATTTTAAATAATCCTATTTTTTATTTTGGAGGTTAATTTATGAATGCTATTTATGGTAGGCAAAGCGTTGATAAAAAAGACTCAATTTCTATTGACAGTCAAATTGAATTTTGTAAAAAAGAAATTGGAGATGAACCATTTAAAATATACACCGATAGAGGATATTCAGGCAAGAATACAGATAGACCGGAATTTAAGCAATTAATAAAAGATATAGAATCAGGTTTAATAAACAAAGTTGTTGTATATAGATTAGATAGAATAAGCAGGAGTGTATTAGATTTCTCAAAAATGATAGATGTTTTTGAAAAAAATAATGTTGGGTTTGTATCAACTACCGAAAAATTTGATACAAAAACCCCTATAGGTAGGGCTATGCTTAGTATTATAATAATTTTTGCCCAGCTTGAGAGGGAAACAATTCAACAACGTATTACGGACAATTATTATGCTAGAGGTAGACGAGGATTTTTTATGGGAGGTAATGCACCTTATGCATTTAATGTAGAAAAAATTCTTGTCGATAATAAAAAAGTTTCAATTTATAAAGAAAATATAGATCAAGTAGAACATTTAAAATATATGTTTCACACATATGCTTATACAGACACTTCTTTAGGAAGAATAATTGCTTATTTGAATGAGAATGGAATTAAAACTAAAAGTGGAACAGTATGGGATAATGCAAAATTAAGTTCTATACTGAAGAACCCTAGTTTCGTAAAAGCTGACCCAGATATATATACTTACTATAAGAATAAAAATTGTATTATTAATAATGAGATATCCGATTTTATAGGAGAGAACGGATGTTTTTTATTTGGTAAAAGACCAAGCAATGAAAGAAAATATACTAATGTAGAGAACCATACCCTGTCTATTGGATTGCATAAAGGAATTATAGACAGTCATACTTTTCTTTTATGTCAATATAAAATGGATAATAATAAACAATTAAAAAATACAGGAAAAGGTAAAAATTCTTGGTTATCAGGAGTAATTAAATGTGGATATTGTCATTATTCTATGAGTGCTTTAATAGATAAGAGGTATAATAATAAATATTTTATATGTAGGAAAAAAAGTATTAATGTTTGTAGAGGACATAATGAAGTAATTTATATGGATAAGGTTGAAAATTCAATTGAAAAAAGGATATTCAAAAAGGTAAAAGAATTAAATGCTAAAAATATCAATATTAATAAAAACAATAGTGTTGATACAAAAATTAATAAGATTAAAATACAGATCGCAGAGATTGACAAACAAATTGAAAATATGATTAATCAATTAGTTAATGCTAACGAAGTAGTAACTAAATATATGAATAATAAAATTACTGAATTAGATAAAGAAAAACAAGAATTAATTAAACAAGTAGAAAAAGAACAAGTTAAAAATATCAAACAAATTCCTATTAATAATATTTATGCACAAATTAATAATTGGGATAATTTAGATTTAGAAAAGAAAAAATTGATATGCAAGTTTTTGATTAATAAAGTATTTATCTTTGATAATGATATTGAAATTGATTGGAATGTAGATGAAGAAGAGATGAATGAAGATGTATAAGATAATAAGTAGTGATTTATATTATAAGTAGGAAAAATTAAATATAATTTATTGTCTTTTGTATCTAATATTGATACTATAGATACTAAAGACAATAAATCTCAAATGCTAATATATTGATGTTTATAGCTATAAAGAAGAGTAGGATGAGAAAAATAAGGGAGTAGTATTTTTATTTATGTACTACTTCCTTAAATTATTTTTATATTATAATTATTCGTACAATCTGTTGTCAGCAGGTAAACCTGCTTAGATAAAAAGGAGTGAAATAAATCACTCCTTAAAGTTATTACTATATCAATCCATTACTAGTTAAAAGTTTAATTGCATCTTCATAATTATCTTGTTTAATTTTAATTGTTTTATATTTCATTTTAACTTTTTTGACTTTAAATAATTTTCTAATACTCCATGCATCTCTTTTATTAACAACATACCAATTATTATTATTTTTATATTCTTGTATATATTGATTTTCAATTTCTCGTATCATAGGTTCATCTAATCCGTCACATATTTCTAGTATTGAAAATTTTGCACCATTTTCTAACATATATTTAGTTGGTAAAGGATTATTGAATTTAATATGTTCTTTAAACCGATATCTAAAACCTACTATTGTTGAACCTATATATATTTTATTATCCAGTATTATTGTGTATACACCTATTTTATTTTCATTCTCTTCTGATATATTAAAATTACTATAGTATTTTTTACGATGATGCCCACTATTGTTTTTTCTATTATCTATCTTATCTTTAGGTACATCATATTTTTCTTTAATCCAATACCCGTTACCATCCCTCTCCAATAAATAAAAACGTTCTATTTGTTTTATAATCGCCTTACGACCATTATTATTATCCTTATATTCTATCCCTGTCTTTGCACAAATTTCTTTAAGATTTTTATAATATTTACCAACTTCTAAAATTCCCATAATATTAAACTCCCTTCTTTATATCTCCCTTAACAGTTAAAAATAGACAATAAAAAGTAGTGGCAAAGAAGTATTAAGGGAGTAAATACTTCAACCTAAGAATGATCAATTCTTCAGATACCACTACTAATTTTTATTTTATATTTAGTTTTTTATATTTAACTTTTAATACCTTAATCCTTTAGTGCTGATGCACAGGAGAGGACACTTTTGCAAGCAAAAGATGCCCTTTGAGCCAAACAAGTTTGTCTCAATAAAATATCATTGTTTTTATTTTATTTGGTACTTTATAACCTAATTTATATATAATTACTATAGTATTGTTTTAAAGTACCAAATTTTTATTTATACTCTTATT
>JALNXT010000222.1 GCA_023230245.1 Candidatus Cloacimonadota bacterium | reverse complement strand
ACAGATCAGAGTGACACTGTTACGCTTGGGTTACACTCATCTTGATGCAATAACCTGTGCTATATCGCACAGTTGTGCTCATCTTTGTGCGGGTATCGCACAACTGGCTGATAAAGACTATTAAACGATGCCATACTTTTGGATTTTACGAATTAGAGCAAAGCGAGAGATACCTAACAGCTTTGCTGCCTGTGTTTGGTTGTGGTCAGATTCTATTAGTGCCTTCTTAATCTGTTCAATTTGTAGCTGGTCTAATTTAGAATCTATGGAGCTGTCCTCGGTTACACACATAGAGAAATCATCCATCGTTAAAGTACCACCACGGTTGATAATAAGCGCTCGTTCCACCAAGTTTTTCAGTTCTCGCACATTACCTGGAAAGGGATAATTAACTATTTCCTTTAGCAGTATGGGGTCAATTTGAGGTACAGGAATGCCATTTCTCTGGCAAAACATCTCCACGAAGTAAATGATAAGAGGCTCTATATCTTCAGTTCTCTCTCTTAGCGGAGGGATATTTAGCTGGTATGCTGAGAGGCGATAGAACAGGTCACTGCGGAATCTGTCTTCTTTTATCAAGCCTGTTAAATCTTTGTTCGTAGCTGCGATAAAGCGAACGTCAACAGCAATCTCTTGGTTCGTGCCAATCTTCATAATCTTCTTCTCTTCCAGCACCCGCAGGAGCTTAGATTGCAGAGCAGGAGGCATATCGGCAATCTCATCCAGAAAGATAGTACCACCGGCACTAAGCTCCAGCAAGCCTTTTTTATCTTGCATGGCACCGGTAAAAGTGCCTTTTTTATAGCCAAAGAATTCACTTTCCATCAGACTTTCCGGCATGGCAGCGCAATTGATGGGACAGAACTTCTTATCCTTCCGTGGGCTGGCATAATGGATAATGCGGGCGATAATCTCTTTACCCGTCCCGCTTTCGCCATGGATAATAATAGGCGTATCCGTAAACGAAGCAATATGGATAGTATCCGCCAGCAGCTTGCGGATAACTTTACTCTCACCGATAAAGTTTTTTTCCACACGCCGTTCCAGTTCTTTGGTAATAAGCGAGTTTTCGTTAGATAGCTGATTTAGGTTGCGTTGCAAGTGAATGAATTTAGCAGTCCGCTCAAGGGCTATCATCAGCTCAGTTTGTCTAAACGGTTTTTTTAAGTAATCACTTGCACCGCATCTAAGTGCTTCGATAACCGTATCCATATCCCCATGACCGGAGATCATGATCACTTCCATCGATGGATAATCTGCTTTCACCCTCTTCAAAACGTCCAAACCATCCATTTCCGGCAAACGCACATCGAGGATAAGCACATCAAAGACTTCACTATCCAGCATCTTAAACCCTGCAGAAGGAGTGTTAGCTGCCTTAACCTGAAAGCCTTTACGTAGCAAAAACTCGCTCAATTCATGTATTATACGCTGTTCATCATCAAGAATTAATACTTTCAAATCCATCTATAGCTCCTTTGCCATCAAGCTGTGGGATACAAATTGTAATACTGGTGCCTATACCAAGAGTAGAGTCTATGCTAAGCGCGCCATTCATCCCCTTTATAATCCCCGAAGAAATTGATAAGCCCAGTCCTGTGCCTTTTTCCAGGCTTTTCGTAGTGTAAAAGATATCAAACACCTTATCTTGATTTTCTACAGGAATGCCACAGCCATTGTCTTTAACGGTTATTTTCGTTTGGGTTCCTTCACGTTCAGCAGTTATCTCTATTTCGCCTTTCAGCTGTGGGTCGCTTTCCTTTCTTTCGCCAATGGCATCACGGGCATTGGTTAACAGGTTCAGGATCACATGCTCGAACTTATACTGATTGCCGCTCACTTGTGGAATGCCCTCTTCAAGCTTCAGAATTATCTTCACACCCTTCTGCATAAACCTATCCTGAACCATAGTTACGGCATTCTTGATACTCTGGTTCAGATCAAAATTACTCTTTCCTGTGTCTTCTGATTGCCGCGAAAAACAGCGAATGTGTTCAATAACATCCTGCATTCGGGATATATCGGCGAACAGGTAATTCATCTTTTGTTCTAAATACTCACCGCTAAGCTGCTTATCCTGAATCGCCAACATGATATTTTCCAGCGTAAGCGATAGGGTTTGCATTGGCTGGTTTAGCTCATGGGCAATTCCCGCGGCTAATTCGCCAAGTATCGCCAATCTGGACTGTCGCAATGCTTTTTGTTCCTGTTGCTGTCGGATGGCAACTTCCGTTTCCACCCGCCTTTCCAGTTCCAAATTTAGCGTATTAAGGCTCTCTTGGCTGGCATTTAGCTGCTTATTCAGTTTCAATGTCCTGCGGTAAAGCCTGATAAAGATGATAACGATAAACAAGATCAGGATAAGGATGGTGATCAGATAGTTGCGTAGCTGGGCACTTTTACGTAAATCCTTTTGAGAAAGCTCGTTGTTTTTGGTTAACAGCTCTATATTCCTTTCTTTTTCCAGAACTTCATATTTCACTTCCAGTTCGCTGAGTTGCTTGCTCTTCTGTTCATTTGCGAGGCTATCACTGATGGTGTAATACTGTTTGAAATATTTAAGAGCCTCTTTATGGTTCCCGATGGCTTCATAATACTCGGAATTAATCTTGGTTAAGTTTCTGGATAGTTCATAGTATTGCGTATTCTTTTGCAGCACATTTGCCTTGTTCAAATACCCCGCGGCTTCTGACAAATGCTTAAGCTTAACGCATATATCGGCAAGGTTTATCAAGGTGGATAGTATGCTTTGCAAGTCTTCTGAGTCTTTTTTTAGCGCATAGGATTTCAGGTAGGTAGCTTTGGCATTTTCTAGTTCACCCGTAAACTGGTACAAAATACCCAGATTGTTGTATGCGCTGGCTATTTTGGCAGGATTGTTTAGCTTTGTGTAAAGCTCCAGAGCTTGCTGATTGTAATCAAAAGCTTTGGGATAATCCTTCAGATGACTGTAAGTTATGCTAATTGAGCTTAGCGTTGCCGCAACTTGTGTTTGGTCGGTATTAGCTTTTCTGAGTGCCAAGGCTTGAAACTGGTACTCCAGAGTCTTTGGATAATTGCCTGTTCGGATATAAAACACACTCATATTCATCAGTGCATTGGCAATGCCTTGTTTGTCCTGCTGCTTATTCTTGATGTCCAGTGCCTTTTGATAATGCTCAAGGCTCTTGGCGTATGAACCTATCATCAAATACAGGTTCCCGATATTGTTGTGGATATGCGATACTTGTTTCTCATTCGCTGCGTCTCGCGGCAAGAGCAGTGCATCATTATACCAATTTAAGGCGTTAGTAAAATCACCCATCGAATCGTAGGTATTAGCTATTTGTACGGTGGTATATAGTATATCGCTCGCATCTTTACGTTTGAGGGCAAGCTTATGGGCTTGTGTGTAATAGTCCAAAGCAGTCTCATAGTCTTTATCACCCAGCTTTAGCTCTCCCAATTCGATGAGGACAGTAGTTTGGGATATCAGCTTGTTATTAAGCTTGGCAGTCCGCAGCTCTTCCAACAAGGCTCTTTCGTTAGCAGCCCCCCATGAAACTGCGATAACAATGCAGAACAAGAACACAACAGCCATATTTCGCATCAATAAATACCACCTAATCTTAACTATGTAGTCCCATAATTTTCATAAGTAGCTTTATGAGTAAAGGCTAGCATCCTGTCAATATCTTTTTACGCCTGCCTCATTTCCCTGCCTGCATCTCCCTCTCAATCTCCACCCTTCGCCCACAAAGAGGGGATAGGGTGGAAGTTGATCGCGATATTGAAGCAAGGACAGCGTGATTATGCTGGCAAAGCAGCTTGTGTGCACTTGCTATATCAAGACAGGATTATTTTAATTGACGCAAGACCTGTATCCCGTATTATGGAGCTATTAATGCTAAGTGGATACTAAATGAAAAAGATAATCTTCCTATTCGTACTCATTACATGCGCCTTAGGCTTGTACGCTCAGAGTGGT
>JALNXT010000221.1 GCA_023230245.1 Candidatus Cloacimonadota bacterium | reverse complement strand
GAGACCCCGGTAGGGATGACGCTTTACTGGCGCTATTACCAGTATGTGAAGCAGCATCCGATTGATCGTTGGGACAGCCCTACCACTGTACTGTATGGCGAGCTGGATGAGATAAGCGACAGAGAATCCATCGAGCAGTTCTGCTCACGGTTCTCGGCATCACTGGAGATTGCCGAGGGCTTCCCTCACTACTTCCACACTCCTGAGCATCTTGCACGCTATGCATTGTGGCTTGAGGCACAGCTAGGCAATGCTCAGAAAAATTAGGAGTTCCGACCATCGAAAAGCTCCTCATTCCCCACTGATGCTGAAGAAACTACTTGCGTGTCTATATGTAATAAAAATTGTATTAATAGAATACAAATAAGCCAAAAAGCTTGAAAACGTGTAAAATGATACTGTTAAAAATCTTGAAAAGGTGTAATATTATAGGTAGTAAAAATCTTGAAAAGGTGAAACAGTGGCGAAATCAGTATGAAAAGAAAAATGTATGCAGAATTGGAGCGATGGAAACAAGAAGAGCAAGGTCGAACCGCATTGTTGATCGATGGAGCTCGCCGTGTAGGGAAAAGTTACATCGTTGAGAAATTTGCAAAAGCTGAATACAAAAGCTACATTATGATTGATTTCAACCGGGTGAGCGAAGAGGTAACCGGCCTTTTTTCTGCGTATCTGGAAGATCTTGACACCTTTTTTCTGTATCTTTCAAGTTATTATAATGTAAAGCTCTATGAGCGAGATTCGTTGATTGTACTCGATGAAGTACAACTCTATCCGAGGGCTCGTGCTGCAATCAAGTATTTGGTCGCGGATGGACGTTACGACTATATCGAGACTGGTTCGCTCATGAGCATCAAGAAGAATGTGCAGGATATTGTTATTCCTTCGGAAGAACGGCATCTGAGTATGTACCCATTGGATTTTGAGGAGTTTCTTTGGGCGCTCGACAATGATACGCTGATGGATCTCATTAGACTGCGTTTCAAGGAGAAGAAGCCATTGGGGCAAGCGCTTCATCGGAAAAGCATGGATTATTTCAGGCAATATCTCATTGTTGGAGGTATGCCGCAGGCTGTCGATGCATATGCAAGTACCCGTGACTTTGCTCGAGTTGATCGAATAAAGCGAGATATCTTATCCCTCTATCGTGCAGATATCGTGAAACATGCCGAGGGCTATGAAATGAAGGTTGAACAGATTTTCGATGATATCCCTGCACAGTTACAGAAACACGATAGGAAGTTCAAGTTGGCGTCTTTGCATAAGGAAGCTCGTTTTCGTGAGTATGAAGATGCTTTGTTCTGGCTAGGAGATGCCATGATTGCAAACCTCAGCTACAACAGCAGCGCGCCGGATCTTGGATTGAGACTCAACATGGATCGCATGACACTCAAATGCTACATGGCAGACACGGGACTTCTTATCAGTCATGCTTTCGATGAGAATGGAATCGTGAGTGAGGAAATCTACAAGAAGATCCTCTTTGACAAACTGGAGATCAACCTGGGAATGATCATGGAGAATATCGTTGCACAGATGTTGATAGCTGGTGGCCATACGCTGTATTTCTATTCCAACTCATCGCGTGAGGATGTTGCTTCTCGCATGAAGATTGATTTCCTCATTGCAAAATCCAAGATCAGCAATAGGCATAACATCTCTCCGATAGAAGTGAAGTCGAGCAAGAACTACACGCTGAGTTCTTTGAAAAAGTTCAGAGCAAAATATGCACAGCAACTTCACACCCCATATGTGCTTCACACAAGTGACCTGAAAGAAGAGGATGGTATCACCTATCTCCCCTTATATATGACTCCACTTTTGTAATGGGATGATTGCTGGCTGGCAGCACAGAGAAAAAGCTTGAAAACGTGTAAATCTCATCGTCTGAAAAGCTCGTTTTCGTGTTTCCGTGATTGAAACCCATAAGAGTTTTAGGACAAACCTATTGCAACCTATCTAGCCGTGAGATAAGCAGCTCCTTCATTGCTAGCTTCTCCGCATCTGGTAGCCAGCTTTGTTCAATGACCTCGATGAAAGAAGGGGAACGCTGGATAAGTCGGTCAATAAGACGTTCAGCGACCTTGGGAGCGAGCTTGAGATGATCAGCGAGTGAGAGAAAATCTGCAAGAGTGAGACGAGAACGTTTTCCTCGTAGGGTGAGAGCAGTCTCATCTGGGTCTTGGGGAAGCACCAAGGCAACGGGCAAAAGATCATAGGCTGGAGTGAGTTGATACCGCGAGGGAGTGGGAGCGTACAAAGAGAAGTTCTTCAGGTGCATATCAGAGTTTCCAGTAATGAAACAGAACACCAGCGTATACCAGAAGTTGGTGAGATCCAGCATTGGTTGACTGGAATAGCGTCTAATAATCTGTCCGCACTGCTCATACGATCCTTTGTACTTGTCTTCCGTCAAGCGTGATGAGAGTTGGCAAAAGTCTTCCATGGGAAGTTTCTGTATTCTTTCTTTCGTATGGATGCGATCGATACGCTTGCTGATATAGGCAAGCGTTCCATCCTTACTACGAAGCAATGCATGAGGAACCGTCTCAAGAGAAGCCACGTCTGCCATTCGCATCACCACATCTTCCAACTCAGGAAGGTGAGGGTATTCGTCTGCTTGCAACTTCAGGATGTATCCTGGAGGGTGTCCAATACGTGTCAGTTTTCCTTTTCCACGATAGGCTTCCAAATGGAGTGAGAGTTTCTTCTGTACTCCGGGTACGGTGAATCCCATCCGGGTTGATTCGCTGCCCCAGGCTTCCAAAGCTTCAGAGTCGAGTGAGATGGAAGGCAACTCATTGGTACCGAAAAAGGATTTGATACAGCGAGTATGCCAGAGTGTGTCATCAGGGGTAAGCGGCTTTCCGCAAGCGAGGCATCTGTTCATATGCGTGCCTCTATACTGACATCTCCGATACAGTCACGGCATACTGCGCATATCAGTCCCATCCTGTCACGCGCGTCCAGCTTCCATGTGGTGATTGCTTGCGATAGAAGCCAACCTTCCGGAATGAGACCATCAAAGAAAGGGAACATGGTTTTGCTGGTGTACTGTTTTGCAGAAAGTGGTAGGGTGAGACTGATTGGCTTGGCTCCTGGTTGACTGAGATAGAGATCGTCATAGGTGAATGCATATCCTTCATCGGTCTCGCAAAGCACTCCTGCTGGTTGTGAGTCAACAAGCACCGTGGCTGATCGTCTCTCCATTTCCTCACTCCTTGTCAACAGTCAGAGGACCTGGAACTGCCTGATACCCAAACATGGCCAAGGCTTGATTCACCTTATCCAGTCGAACGGTAGTCTTGCCTTGTTCCAATTCCCTGACAAAGCGCAATCCAAGTCCAGAGCGGAGTGCAAACTCCTCTTGGGTAAGGCCTGTTCGTTTTCTCTGTTCCTTCATGAAACGTGCGATAGCATTCATGCATGTATTTTATACCCGAACGGGTAATAATGCAATTGGTTTTTCTAAAATTATACCTTTTAGGGTGTAATAAAACTAAATTTCTATTAAATATACCCGTTCGGGTATTGTTTATCTCAATGTATCCTACTATAGCTATTTCTTGTAAGCTACTGTGTGCAGAGATCCAGCAGGATACGAGAATTTTCATGACTGTACTGTTTTTGCGTATACTGAATGATCCCCTTTTATGGGTCAATGAGTTTTGCTGCAAAGAGCTCTTCTTCCTTATCCATAAACCAAATCCTTATACGACTGGTCAGAATCCAGGAGGTTGGGGCCCCCTCTGCTCTGAAGATGTATTCGCTGCCGTTGTCGTAATTGGTAGTCACTATGGTGAGGCTTCGTGTAGGCAAGCTATTTCAAAGCACACTGGTCAATGAACACCAACCAGAACATGTTTGCTACCCCCAACAGGAAGTTTTTCTGCCTATATCCCAAAAAACTTCCTGTTTCTCGATACTTTTTCTGGGTACAACCCTAAAAACTTTTTCCTGCCGCAGAACAGGCCTGCCTTTC
>JALNXT010000220.1 GCA_023230245.1 Candidatus Cloacimonadota bacterium | reverse complement strand
AACACTTTCATGAAGATTCAGTTTAGCAGCTTTAGAAAGCTGCTCTACATTGGTTCTCTTTGCCTCTTTTACTCTTTTACTCTTTGTAAAAGTCACCCTCTGCTTTTCTCTGCCTTTCTCTGCTTTTCTCTGTGTTGAAAAAGAAAACATCAGCTTAGCACCACATTCCAAAGCCAAACCAAGCATCTATCAACTGTGGGCGAGACACCCACAGACCTTTCCGGCCAGAGACCGAAACTCCAGACGGCTATTTGCTTGCATTGCCCTATCATAGCCCACCTATTGCCCATGATAAGGGCATTGAGTGGGTAATGATAGAGCTATTCATCTAAGGTTTTTCTTGACGAAATCGCTGCTACTCCAGAATGTCATCAAAACCTTTAATCACAGCCAGTGAGCTGGAAAGGAGAAAAGATGACGCCAAGCCCTCAATTTGTTGGACGCTCCATGTTCGACTTAGACGACTATTCCCCAGAAGAAATCATGTTTATTTTGGAAGCTGCCAAAGGCATGAAAGAAATCAACTTACGGGAATACAAGAAGATCCCCACCTTACGGGGAAAAACTGTTTGCACCCTATTCATCGAAAATAGCACCCGTACGCGGATGAGTTTCGATCTCGCTGCCAATCGCCTCAGTGCCGATGTGGTTAATTTCCAAGCGAATATCTCAGCCTTGCAGAAGGGTGAAAGCTTGCAAGATACGGTTTACACCCTTGATGCCATGGGGATAGATCTGTATTGCATACGCCATGTCAGCCCGGGAAGTCCGCAATTGGTGAACAAATACTCTGGAAAGCCTGTTATCAATGGTGGAGATGGACGTCATGCGCATCCCACGCAAGCTCTGTTGGATATCTATTCCATTTGGGAGAAATTGGGCGATTTGAAGGGGCTTAAGATAACCATTGTGGGCGATATTCTCAATAGCCGGGTAGTGCGCTCCAATCTTATTGGCATGCAAAAGCTGGGTGCCAAGGTAACGGTTTGCGGTCCCACCACGCTGATGCCGGGTAACATGGAAAGTGTTTATGGTTGCCGTGTCGAGTACGATTTAGCCCGTGCGCTCAAAGGTGCAGATGTAGTGATGGGTCTGCGTATGCAATTGGAGCGGATGTCCGAGGGTTTATTCCCTTCTTTAGAGGAATATAGCAAGCATTATGTGCTATCAAAAGACACTCTTAAGTACGCTAAACCTCATGCCTTAATCATGCATCCCGGACCTATGAACCGAGGTATCGAGATATTACCCGAGATTGCCGATGGCAGCCATAGCGTTATCGTGGAGCAGGTGGCAAACGGAGTGGCGGTAAGAATGGCGCTGATGTTTTTAATTCTGGGAGGCAAGGCATGAAACGGATAATCATTAGTTCAAATGCGTCTATTTGCGGAGGTTTACAATGAAAATATTAATAGTGAATGCTAAACTATACCAAAATGGTAAGTTAATTAAAGGCGATATCCTGATAGACCGCAAGCGCATCGTGAAAATAGCTCCCCAGATTGAGGCTATTGCGGATAAAGTTATCAACGCCAATGGTGCCTGTGTTTTCCCCGGTTTTATCGATCTTCATGTTCATTTGCGAGATCCCGGGCAAACCTATAAAGAAGATATCGTAAGCGGCACCAAAGCTGCTGCGCATGGCGGTTTCACGGCTGTCTGTGCCATGCCCAATACCGAGCCGATAACCGATAACATCGCTTCGGTGGAATACATTCAATTACGGGCAAAAGAGCATGGCTCTGCCAAAGTGTATGTGATTGGTGCCATCACTAAGAAATCGGCAGGCGAAGAAATAGCCGAAATGGCCACCATGAAGTCTGGTGGCATAGTGGCGGTAAGCGATGATGGTAAGTGTGTTCAGAATGCACGCCTGATGCTTTCATGCATGAAATACGCGGCAAATTTCAATATCCCTCTCATCATCCATGCCGAAGACTATAATCTGGCGGGTAAAGGGCAGATTCACGGTGGGAAAATAGCTACACAAGTGGGGCTTAGCGGTATTCCAGGGCTTGCCGAAGAGGTTATTATTGCCCGCGATATTATGTTGGCAGACAGCGCTGGTGCCAAATTGCACATTGCTCATATTTCCACTGCCAAGTCTTTGGAATTAGTGAGGCGAGCCAAAGAACGGGGTTTGCCTATCACTTGTGAAGTTACTCCTCACCATTTGGTGTTGAATGAAGAGGCTTGTCTGCATTTTGATACCAATACCAAGATGAAGCCCCCGCTGCGCTCTGAAAGTGACCGTTTGGCGTGTGTGCAAGCTTTGAAAGATGGGCTGATAGATTGTATTGCCACCGATCACGCACCCCATGCAGATTTTGAAAAAGAGAAAGAGTTCGATTATGCTCCCTTTGGTATTATCGGCTTGGAAACGGCTTTCCCTGTGTTATACAAGCATCTGGTGCTCGGCAAAGAGATAAGTCTGGCGTGTCTGGTGGATGCGCTTAGCAGTGCGCCGGCGAAAGTGTTGAATCTGCCTGGTGGCACGCTTAAAGAGGGTGGAGCTGCGGATATCACCATCATCGATCTCAAAAAAGAAACCCACTTCACCGAACAGAATATCCTGTCTAAAAGCAAAAATACTCCCTGGCTGAATCAAAGCTTGCCTGGCAAAGTGATGTGGACTATATGTGCCGGTAATATCACCTACCAAGATACGGAAGGACTATAAAGCCATGATTACACAACCAGAAAGACGAGAAATAGCCATTTACTCCCGCGAAGAGCTATGTGGCGGGTATTTCATCTTGTGGATATGGGATGAAGAGCTTAGCAAAAAGAGCTTCCCGGGGCAGTTCTTTGAAATCCGAGCACACGCTAGTTTACACGATGCCTGGGATTCACAGCACCTTCCCAAACTCTTTAAGCCAATATCTGTGTATGATAATTCGGGTGGCAGAATCGGCTTTTTTATCAAGAACGTAGGGCCTGGAACGAGTGCTTTGGCGAGGCTGAAAGCCGGCGATATGTTAGAGCTGATTGGTCCTCTGGGCAATGGCTTTCCCATCGTGCAAGGCAGGCGCGTGATGTTGCTAAGCGGAGGCATTGGCTATCCGCCATTGTGGTACTTACAGAAAGAGCTGATCAAGCATAACCTGATCTTTTGGCTACATGGTGGCGCATGTCAAGAGGATGTTTTTCCTTGTGACGAAATGTGGACTTTGGATGGCTCGATGGGGAAGAAGGGCATGGTTACGCAGGGCATGGCAGAGCTGATTGAGGCTAAGAAAATAGATCTCATATACAGTTGCGGACCCATCTCCATGCTAAAAGCAAGCGCTCAAATAGCCCAACAGTTTGGTATCGAGCATTATGCCTCTCTGGAAGCGTATATGGCTTGTGGGATAGGCGTTTGCCACGGCTGCGTAGTCCCTGTTGGCAGGGTAGATAATTGGGATTATCTGCGGGTGTGCAAAGAAGGGCCTGTATTCAATGCCGCAGATGTGCTATGGAGCAAAATATGAATAGAATAGCTACCAAATTGGGCAGATTAGAGTTCAATTCTCCCGTCACCGTGGCTTCCGGTACCTTCGATTTGGAAAACCTTAGTTTCTTGTCTCAAGATTATCTGGGTGCTTTTGTCTGTAAAACCATTACCCGCCACGCAAAAATAGGTAATCCACCGCCTAGATTATACGAAAGTGAAGCGGGCTTAATCAATTCCATCGGCTTGCAAAACCCGGGGTTAGATGTGTTTGTAACAGATTACTTGCCACGGTTAAGGGAAGCATTGCAAATCCCCCTAATCGTAAGCTTCTCTGGCTCGAGCATCAATGAATTCAGCGAAATCCTTACCCGTCTGGAAAATGAAGAAGGCATTGCGGGCTATGAACTTAACGTTTCCTGTCCCAATGTGGAAAACGAAGGCATCGCTTTTGGGGTGCACCCAGATGTAGTATATGACCTTTGCCACACTCTTTCATCGCACACAAAGCGTGAACTTAGCATCAAACTTACTCCCAATGTTACCGATAT
>JALNXT010000219.1 GCA_023230245.1 Candidatus Cloacimonadota bacterium | reverse complement strand
TGGTTATGCCTATCTTACAGTTCAGATTATTTGCGGGTTTGTCCACCAATCTTTGGGCGCAAAGAAAAGCACGTTCAACATCGTCGGCACGCGCAAAAGGTATCCCAAAAAGGATCAGAATCATATAGCCCTTTTCAGTAAAGTCTATTTTATTAATCACTCCCCCAAATTCATCCACCCACCTCATCACTTCAAGGTAGTATTGCTGGTAGTGATCAAGAGGGATTTCTTCGCCTTCTGCCGGTGCAAGATGTAAAAAGAGGATAACGGCATTGCGCAATTCGGAAGGGACGTCTTCACTCTGTAAGTGTTGAATAATTGCCTTAGGGACGAACATCTCTGGCAAAACATTGTAGTTTAACACTTCAGCATCAGGGTGGATTTCTATAGGTGTATCAGGAAGTAAGAAGCCAATACTTTTCCGGAATTTCTCTTCAATAACGCTGTATAATTGGGATATCTGGTGGGAATACAAGTAATAAGCCAAATGGTTGCTTATGTCCCCCACGATATTCAGATAAAACTTCCCAATCGTTGCACCACCATGGACACTAAAACCAAAACCATATTCTGTTTTGTATTGCGCATCCAGTTCAATGCATAACAAATCCACTTCATCGCATATAGCCTTGATCTTACTGGGATCGTTTAGCGCATGAAAGTATATGAGGCAGCTATCTCCCCCGTATTTGAGGATATCTCCATCATTACGGTAAACGACATCACTAAGTTTGCCGAAATAGCCGTTTAGCACATTGGTTACTATCTCTATGCCATAATGCCCCTTGTCGTGGGCATATTCGGTCATTTTAGTAAACCCGCTTACATCCAAAAACAAGATGGCTCCCTCAAGCATTCTGCTATAAGGAGAGCCACCTGTAGTATTACTTAAAGAAGTAAGAACTGTTTGGGGAATTATCCCTGCTCTTATTGTTTGCTCCTAAGCCCCTGGCCTTGCTTCTGTTTGTCGATGTATTCCATTAATTCGCCTCTGCTTCCTTTAAAGCCGATAACTATGTAGAAAGCTTTATCTGCCAAGGCAGCTCCAGCATCTCTAAATGTCAAATGTGAAGAGGTGTTAAATCCTTTGTAACGGAAATATCCGTTTGGTGAATCTGAACTGAATACAACGTAGTAAGGCACTTCAGTTGCACCATGAAGCACTGCTTCCCAGGATACGATTATATCATTCCCTTCCCTGATTATGGCTGGATTGGAGGGAGGAGCTAAGAGGTTGGTACTTACCACCACAAATCTCTCGTAAATAACCTCATCGGTCAATAACCCGCTTTGCATCCGTAAACGTACATCATACAAGCCGGCATTATTGAAAGTATGGCTACATCCCCTGCTAGTGTAATCAACCATCCCATCATTCCCAATGTCCCAAGCTACGCTAGTATCACCGTAATCGTGGCCTATAGAAGTGTTAGTAAAGTTCACCTGAGTGCCAGCAACAATAAACCTAGTATTAGTAGCTCCTGAGGCACGGTGTACATAGGTAAAAGCACCCATATCGGCAATAGAACCATCTGCTTCTCGCGGTAAGGCAGGATTACCTGCGTCTATACAAGGACTCTCTCTGGTTATCCTAAAATCCAGTGTTTCAGCAGATACGAAACAGGGGTTGGCAGATATATTGCCAAGTCCGGGAAATACAACCTGCGGGCTAAATATGTCATTGTAACTGTTGTTTATTGTGCTATTAGTATTTTCAAAGGGAAACAGACTAATAACGTGCCACATGATATTACTATGGAAGTTTACAACGGCATTGATTGCTCTCACTCCAATGGAATATTTATTCATGGTATTCTGATGTACATCCCAAGGCCCGTTGCCGAACAATTCTATCGCACAAGAGTTTGGAAGAGGATACCGAAGCAGAAATACCTGTTTTTTAATTGGCAAGGGATTGGTGCCAGAAGCACGAATACCAGTTTTACAGTCCATAATCTTGTTGTTGTCCAAAGCTGTCCTGTTGCCATCTGCGATTAGAATCCCTATATCGAGGCTGTCAACTACGGATCCGGATAGAGTTCCTTTGATTCCTGAGCCCAAATAAATACCAATGCTTTCTTCACGCAAGGTGCTAGTACTGTTGCGCACTCTGATATTGGTGAGTGTAGGGGTACTCTCAGCGCGGATTTCCGGAGCAAGAAGCTTTAAGCCCATACCACAGTTTATAATCTCCATATCATTGATTGTCAGTTTCCCAAATCCGGAAAATACTGCTCCGTTCTTTAGTTGACGGAGGGTGCTGGTACTATTGCGAACTCTGATATTGGTGAGTGTAGGTGTATTTCTGCTGCTGGAAACTCCCGCCAGATCGAAGTTAATGCCAGTGCTATACTCTTCAACTTGTACATTATTTAGCCTCGCGATAACGCTTCCCACAACGCTAATGCCAGTAGTTTCTGTTCTTAACGTGCTGGTGCTATTACGAACGCGGATATTGGTTAAGGTAGGGGTGCTTTCACCGCGAGTATCGGCCTGAATCAATATACCCGTAGCAAACTCGTCAATTTCTATATCTTCCAGTGCAAGATAGGGAGTGTTAAGCACAATTAGACCGTTTGTGATGCTACGCAGTGTACTGGTGCTATTGCGCACCCGAATATTAGTGAGAGTGGGTGTATTTCTAACAGTGCTTGTCACGTTGTCTATCAGAATTCCCACTGCCACTTCGCTAATCACTACATCAGATAAACTTGGTGCTGCATTTCCGCTTATCGTTATCCCCGTTCCAGATACCACTGCTCTTAGGGTACTGCTGCTATTACGCACTCTGATATTAGTAAGTGTAGGAGTGGCACTTGCTCCAGCCAAATCGCTGCCAATACGGATGCCTGTATCAAAATTATCGGTTCTAACGTCGGTGAGATTGGCTCCGCTTTTAATCGTTATACCGGTGCTAGGCTCAGTTACGTCCCGCAGAGTGCTAGTGCTATTACGCACCCGGATGTTGGTGAGAGTTGGTGTAGTACGGCTTCCGCTTACGTTATCGATTAACACTCCCCCAAGATAGTTATTTATCTCTGCCCCGTTTATGATTGCATTGCTATCCACAAGTCTTAAGGCTGCGCCAGGGGAGAAGACGGTTGTATCCGAAACGCTGATGGTTATTCCGATAATTGAGGGATTTGAACCTTCGATATCCAAAGGATGCAGCGCGTCTATAATTTCACAATTAGTAAGAACGCTGGGATTTCTGTTATTTCCGCTTCTAAACTCCATCCCACCCCAAAAACCAGTGCCGCCTTGAGGTTGGAAGACCGCTCCATTTGCATTAAAGCTTCCCTGCACAACTAAAGGTTGTTGTCCAAACATATTAATCTGTACATCCGGTTGAATCTGAATGTTAGCAGTTTCATCTATTACCACTGCACCATACAAGTTGTATGGAGAGCCTTGCAAAGTCCATGTTGGGGGTATGTTTGTATTGGTAATGGCTGTACCAATGAGATGTATCATGCCGGGGATTTCTCTGATGGCACTTTCATTAGCTTCCGTGTTTCCCAAAGTTAGGCGAACAGTATATGTTCCTGCTTGCAAATATTGGTGGTCGGGACTCTGCTCTGTTGAGGTCTGCCCATCACCATATTCCCATAGCCAATAATCAGGATTCCCCAATGTTGCATCTATGAAATCCACAGTTTGTCCGGCAAACTGATAGTTAGCGGCAATGTTAATTTGTGGATTGAATTGCTCTAACACATGCATGGTGAATGTGCCGAAGGCGATAATGCGCCCCATATTATCGTTCACGCTTGCTCTTATAGTAGTGGCAGTAGAAAATTGCGAAAGGGATGAGAAAGTAACCGCAAGTTGCCCCAAAGTATTAGGTACATTTATGGGAGTGTAGGCAAAGGTGACATTTCCATCACCCTGTATGGGATCCAGATACAGCGATAGCTCTGAATCAGGATTATCGGGATCATCTATCCAGGGGCTGAAATCGACAGTATAGTGTGAGTTTCTGATAAAATACAAGTCCGTTGGGATGCTTAGA
>JALNXT010000218.1 GCA_023230245.1 Candidatus Cloacimonadota bacterium | reverse complement strand
CATCATCAACTGGCCGTTTAAGCGCCTGCTAATCAGTTACTTTGCCAGTAAGTATGTACGTGTGATTACCGGTATGCCCATAAAAGACCCCACGGGTGGCTTCAAGTGTTTCAACCGCAGAGTGTTAGAAAGTATCAATCTGGATAATATCCTCTCCGATGGCTATGCCTTCCAGATAGAAATGAACTTCCGTGCTTGGGTGAAACGCTTTCGCATCAAAGAAATCCCCATTGTGTTCACGGAACGCTTGAATGGAGTTTCTAAGATGAATCGTAATATCGTTTGGGAAGCGGCATGGTTGGTGTGGCGTCTGCACTTTCTTAAGCTGTTTAAACTGTTGAAATAACGCCGATGTTAGAACGCATAAACGACCCCATACTGCAAAATGAAGATAGCGATCTGGATCGTGCCCTACGCCCTAAAAGCCTTACCGAGTTTATCGGGCAGAGCCATATCAAGGAACTGCTGGATATCAGCATTCAAGCTGCCAAGCTAAGAGGCGAATCGCTGGATCACGTGCTGCTATACGGACCTCCGGGACTGGGGAAAACTACTTTAGCCAGCATTATTGCGCGGGAAATGGGTGTAAATATCACCGTTTCCAGTGGACCCGTGATTGAAAAGCCCTCCGATCTAGCCGGTATTTTAACTAATCTGGGACGGCACGAAGCCTTGTTCATAGATGAAATCCACCGTCTTTCTCACGTGATAGAAGAATATATCTATCCCGCTATGGAAGATTATGAGATGGAGATTATTCTGGATAGCGGGCCTAGCTCGCGCACCCTTAAAATACCCCTAGAAAACTTCACCCTGATTGGCGCAACCACGCGCGCAGGCTTGCTTACCCCTCCCCTTAGGGATAGGTTTGGCATCGTGCTGCGCCTCAACTATTACGATTTCGAATCCATCGTGATGATTATCCGCCGTAGCTCAAAGCTGCTCAATATTCCCGCCGACGAAGAAGGGATTGCAGAGCTTGCCAGACGCAGCCGCGGAACACCCCGCATCGCCAATCGCTTGTTGAGGCGGGTGCGTGACTATGCCCAGATTAAGGGCAAGGGTATTATTACTTTGGATATTGCCCTATCCGCACTGCAAATGCTACAGGTGGATCATGCCGGACTGGATGAAATGGATAAACGTATCCTCAGTACCATCATCGAAAACTATCGGGGCGGGCCTGTGGGGATAAAGACAATCGCCACTGCCATCGGCGAAGATGCCGGCACCATAGAGGAGATATTCGAGCCTTACCTGGTGCAACAAGGCTTTTTGGAGCGCGGTCCCCAGGGCAGAAAGGTTACCTTCAAAGCCTATCGGCACTTAGGGCTAAACCCCACTCCCGAACAAAGCGATCTCTTTGCCTAAAGCTTCCATGAATATGGACACCATAATCCACGGGGTACGCTGGAATCTGGGGACAACCGTGCTGCGCAGAATATTGAGTCTGCTGCTGCTTTTTGCCCTTGCATCCTGGCTCACTCAGAGCGATTTTGGCATCTTCCGCACCTACAGCCTCATCTTGGCAGTAATCACGATCATTGCCGTATTGGGGCTGGATTCCAATCTTATCACCTCCAAACGCTACGCCAAGCTGAATGTATTCGCCTTCACACAGATTGGCTTGATCACGGGCATCCTTTTAAGCCTGTTGCTCACCCTCTCTTCGTCTTGGTTAGCCAAGCTATACCAAAGCACTGAACTGGGGCTGATAATTCGCTGGATGTCCCTCTTTGTTTTGGTGGAAGTTTTGCGTAAGCTGCTTCACAGCATCGCTCAAGTTCGCTTGATGTTCAAGGAAATAGCCCTGGCAGAGACTTGGAACGTAGTCTTTTACTGCCTGATAAGCTTTTCGGTAATCTATTTCTACAGGCATCTATGGGTTTACGTGCTGGCTTATTTCCTGGGCAACCTAGTGGAGACCATCTACCTGTACGTCTGCTTGAAACCCTTCCCCTCGCTTCATCTCAAACGCTTACTTTCCTTAAAATGGCTTAAGCTTAGCCTCAAGATAATGGGCATGAACCGTGCTTTCCTCACCAATGTAAGCATCATCCGCCTGATCAATACCTATGCCGGCAATGCCCCCATCCTGTTTTTGGGAACGATGGTAAACCCCACTCTGATGGGACAGTATTTCTTTGCTACTCAGTTAATTGGCGTGCCGGTGCTGATGTTTACCACAGCGGTGGGTCAAGTATTTTACCCTGTGTTTGCCCAAAACGATAGATCAAACACCATCCAAAACATCAAGAGCTACACCCGTTTAACCCTAAGCCTAGGTATCCCGCTGCTGCTCATGTATTATTTTGGACTTAGCATCCTGGTACCGATCTTGTTCAAAGGTAAGTGGGATGCAGCTTTGCCCTTGCTGCTATATCTAATCCCCTATTTCTGCAGCGTGATGCTAAACAACCCCATCAGTGGTATTCCCTTTATCTGCCGCAAGCCTTCCTGGGAGCTTGTTTGGAATATTGTCACCCTGGGGGTTTGTTTACTTGCTTTGCTTTGGGGTTTGCGCAACGGCTTTGGCTATGCTGTTTTGCTCTTTAGCTTCAGCTCTGCGTTCATGAATCTGGTATTCTACTTCATGTCGCTAAACCTGCTGGGTGCAAGCTTAATTCCTGCCATACAGAGCCTTATCTCTTGGGGTATTGGTAATGTGCTCTTGATTATGGCTCTCATCTGGGTAAGCAGTTTGCCCTACCCAATCTTGTATGCAAGTCTCTGTTTTATCGTATATCTGCTTTCCCTGTATCTCTTTGCCAAACCAGTGCTCAGGGATGTGCGGCGTGTGTTCCACTGATATCTAGAGAGGCGTGTGGCATGATGAAACAAACCCTCAATCCCCGTATCTGGCACGCAGTAAACGGCTTTCACGTAGCAGGTTATCTGCATGCGCAGGATGGCAACTATTACGAAGGGCAGCAACTTGCCACATATTTTTCCACGGCACACGATGAGCCAAGCTTCCGAACCCTGCTAAATGATGCCAATGGCTGTTTTGGTTGCATCTGTGAGCTGGGTGGAACCCTTTATGCTTCTGTGGATATTGCACGCTCCTTCCCCTTATTTTATGCGCTTATAGGCTCAGAGCTTGCTATCAGCGATAACGTGAACCATATCGAAGCGCTTAGCCCCTCTATCCTGAATTCTTCCCCGCGCGATATAACCGCAGAATTCCTGCTTACTGGCTTTGTTACCGGAAGTGACACCCTACACCCCAAGATCAAGCAAATCCGCTCGGGTAGCTACATAAAATGGAAACAGGGAACAGAGCCAAGCGCAATTCAATATTACCGCTACACCCACAAAGAGAGCGATTATCAAGATGCCGAAGCCTACCTCGCCAAGCTGGATGAAGTCCATCTGGCAATGGCACAACGTTTAGTAACAAGCTTGCAAGGCAGAACCGCCATTCTTCCGCTTTCCGGAGGCTATGATTCTAGGCTTATCGCCTGGTTGCTAAAGCGGGTAAGCTATCCCAAAGTGTTTTGCTTCAGCTATGGAACGCCTCATAACGAGGAATCTGCCATCTCGCAAGCAGTGGCTAAAAAGCTTGGTTGGGACTGGCGTTTTATCCCATATTCCCGTAATTCTTGGTTCAAAAGCTATCAATCCGAGCAGCGGAAAGCATACTACCACTATGCCGTGAACGCTACTTCCAGCCCCATCATTCAGGATTGGCTTGCCGTAAAATCGCTGCACGACAAACACATCTTCCCCGAAGATGGAGTAATAATCCCCGGGCACTCTGGTGATTTTGTGGAGGGGCTGTATATCCCCAAGTCTTATGCCAGCGGGCAGGACGTAACGGATGCAGACGTTATAGAGCAGATTATGCAGCAATACTACCGCTATTGGGCTTGGGACAGGGATAAGTATTACAACGCCTTTGCCAAACGAATACGCGCCAGCGTGCCGCTGCAATATGCGATGAGTGCAGCCGATGGGGCTTCTGCCTTTGAAGAATGGGATTGGGCAGAGCATCAGGCAAAGTTTACGGTGAACTC
>JALNXT010000004.1 GCA_023230245.1 Candidatus Cloacimonadota bacterium | reverse complement strand
TAGCGTTACTACAGTGCGAGTACCGGTTATTTATGGGCACTCAGCCACCGTTTACGCTCAGTTTGACAAAACAGTGAATCTTGCCAAGGCAGAAAAAGCCCTCAGCGAAGCGGCATCGCTGGTCTATTATCAAAATTCTTATGTTACCCCGCTCGACTTGGGAAATTCCAACGATTCTCATGTCTGCCGGCTGCGCACCGGCTGCGACAGCAAATCTGTAAACTTCTGGAATGTGGGGCATAACGTACGCCTGGGTGCTGCTGCCAATGCAGTAGATATATTTAAGCTTCACGCACAATACTCCGGCAGGATATAAGCATGGATGCCATTGCCCTACGCCATGCCTTACACCAGATTCCCGAACTAGCCTTTAAAGAGCATAAGACCAAAGCTTTGCTCCTCAAGTACTTGCACAATGTCCCCGGTATTGCGGACAAGCGATGGACATTCCACGAATTCAAGCATAGCAATGGCATTTTAGTTGCCTATAATGCGGGATATGGAGCCTACAAACTCTTCAGAGCGGATATGGACGCGCTGCCCATTCAGGAGACAGTTATCAGCAATTATTCTTCGCAGCATAAAGGCTTTATGCATGCTTGTGGGCACGATGTGCACATGAGTATCCTGATGGGGCTGATTTACCGCATTGCAGAAGGAACGCCTGCTACGAACCTGCTGTTCCTTTTCCAACCCGCCGAGGAAGGTAAAGGTGGAGCGCAATCTGTATTAGGCGAAGGCATCATCCAAAGCTATGATATTAGCAGTGCCATCGCCTTGCATGTGGCAAGTGACTTAGCGGCGGGAACCATCTCCAGCAAAGCAGGTATCTTCTTTGGCATCCCTCAGGAGTTTGATGTACGCTTTTACGGTAAATCCGCACATGTAGCCTATCCAGAAAAAGGCATCAATGCACTTCAGGCAGGCTTGGATTTCATGAATCAAATCACCAATGCCATACACGAACTTAACAAAACCGAGCGGGTAATCTACCACGTTGGTAAAATGAATGCAGGTGATATCCGCAATATAATTCCGGCTAAGTGCATTCTGGAAGGAACCCATCGCAGCCTAAAGAAAGAAGTATGCAATAGCATGAACCAAATGACTTATGATTATGCCGATTCCTGTGCAAAAGCATTGGGCGCAACTGCCAAAGTAGAATTGCATTGCAGCTACGACCCAGTGGTGAATGATGCTGCTTTAGTGCAGCAGTTAATGACTGCTTGTGCTGCGCTAAACATGGAATACCAAGAGGCTGAGACCGCCATGACGGGCGAAGACTTTGGCTTTTTTACCAGTCTTTATCCTGGAATGCTGTTTTGGCTGGGTAGCGGATGTAATCAGCCCCTGCATTCGGATAAGTTTCTCCCCGCAGATGAATGCATAGAAAGCGGAATTGCACTGATGCACCATCTGGCATTGCATTAAATATCAATCCATAATATACAGCAAACTAAGGAGTAGAAATGCGCAAATGTATCGTTATCATATTGCTGCTCTTGATAGCGGCAACTATTTCAGCTTTAACTTATTCAAAAGAACTGGAGGCCAGGGCAACTTCCGGCGATCCGGTAGCCCAGAATGACCTGGCAGAGGCGTATTATCATGGCGATGGCATCGAGCAGGACGTGGGGAAAGCCGTAACCTTGCTGCTTAAATCCGCCGGGCAGGGCAATGCAAAAGGGCAAGCTACCCTGGGCTACTGTTTTTACGAAGGAATAGGGGTGGAAACCAGCTATGCGGAGGCGATAAAATGGTTCCGCAAAGCTGCCGAGCAAGGTTTTGATGAAGCTCAGCACAATCTGGGTGTGTGCTACGACGAAGGCAATGGCGTAGAGCAAAACATCCAAGAAGCCCTCAAGTGGTACCGTCTTGCAGGCGCACAGGGTTACATGGATTCCCAGATTAACTTAGCCGAATTTTACTACTCCGAAGGTGCAGAGCAAAACTTCTCCGAAGCCTATAAATGGTATTTGCTTGCTGCCACAGAGGGAGATCCCGCCTGCCAGTTCAGAGTCGGCCGTTGCCTGGAAACCGGCAAAGGCGTAGCGCAGGATTACACCGCTGCCGCCGAATGGTATGAAAAGGCTGCCCAGCAAGGGCACAACAATGCCCAATTCAACCTTGGTGTGCTGACCTTTAATGGCACCGGCGTGGAGCAGGACTACATGCTTACCTATTTCTGGTGGTATATTGCTTATGTGGATGGCTTTGAAGACGCCAAAAACAATATAGATATGGTACTGGAACAGCTTAGCCCCGAAGATATTGCCTACGTTCAGAGCGGAGCAAGTGAATGGATCGCCGCGCACTAACAATCCTTAAATATGCCCGAAAAAACTGTTTCTATACTTCACCGCAGGTTATTGAAAAGCATCCTGCGGATGCTGTGGCAAATCGTAGTTTGCCACCCCATGCGCCAGCATCTTCACCTTAATGGCATTGCCCTATCATTGCCCACTCAATGCCCATGCGAAGGGCAATGGGTGGGCAATGATAGGGCAATGCAAGCAAAGGAAGTATAGCTAAAGACTGAATATTGTTAGCATTATAAGTATCGAAGAAAAAACAAAGTTGATGCTTATGAAACAGGGTTTTGTGTGTTATTGGATGAACATTACCTTACAAATCTCGCAAAATAGGAATCAATCTCTTGTCTAAGCTCAATCCCAACCAGCTCGAAAATATCCAATAATGCTGTATAAGTACCCACACCGCCTAAATAATCCCAGAATTCCGTGGCAACTTTCAATTCGTGTTCCAAATCGAGCATCCCTCTCATTGTCCATCGAGAGTAAGGATTGGGTTCATAAGGATTATAAGGTATCGCGATGAGGGTTTGGATATTAGCCTGCGGATTTTCAGCAAGCGTAACTGCAACCCATTCCAATAGCGTTCTTTTGAACTCTTTGAACCCTCCTGCATTAGGTTTGGCAGTTTTGATATCGATAAGAACTATTGCTCCATCTTTGCTGATCAATTTTAAGTCCACCTTAGTGGGCTTTACTTTCACCATCTGACCTTTAGTGCAGCAACTTCTAATAGCTTCAATCTCTTCAAGTTTGTTGGGCGTGGCTTCTGCGGTTGAGAGTTTATCCATTATTTGTTGGATTGCTCTTTGTGCTTCGGATGAAATGTGAGTTCCGGCAATTTGTTGAGAACTGGCAGAGGCAAAGTTACCAATAGCTATTGTTTTTGCAATTGGCTCAAAGATAGTAGTTCCAAAATTGGTATTGAGTGAATGAATAAAAGAGTATAGAGCCAGCCTATCTTTGCCTAATAGTCTGGTGTGAAAGGGCATATAAGCTGGTTCAGGATTATGCGTGTTGAATTTATTGCGAATGCTATTTTTTAGCACTTCTGCTATAGCCTGCTTTTGATCAGCGTTCATATTTTATATCCTTTAAATGGAAGATAACTTCTGAGTAAGCACCCTTATCTTTCTCTGTACGGTTTAGCACGGGGCGTTTATATTGGTTTACAATCTGCATACCCGCTAATTCTGCAATTTTGGGATAAAGAGAGTATTTATCGTTTGCCACTAAGAATACGTCATAGTCTTCACACAAAAACCGCTTACTATTATTTAGAACTTCTGCTATCCCTTGTACATAGCTCTGTTTAGCTTCCCTTCCCTGCCCTTTGTAGAGTGGGCCTATTTCAAGCTCGTCTTTGCGCTCAAAGCCGAAAAGATCGTAGGCATAGGCATGCTGCTCATGGTAATCTATCAAACCAACATAAGGCGGAGAAGAGAAGATCCCTTTTATTTTATCCTTGGCAATAAGATCGGCAAACTCTGGATTGATGCGGGATACTTTCGCCAATATATCAACATTCCTGCTGTCTCCTGTTATACAAACTTGATGTGTATTGGTTCGCACCTTATCAAACTGAACCAAGCGCTTCAAGGTATCCTTGGTGTATGTGTTCCACCACTTTAAGATGGAAAACAAGGGTTTACACATCTTGCCGTGTTTTGCACAATAATAAGTGCTGGTAATGGGTTCTGTGAGCGTAGCCAAGTCTGCATGCGTGGTTGCACGGCAACTTCGCATCGTTCGGCTAAGAATAACCCCGATTATCTTCTTGGTATGAATGTTTTCGATTTTCTGCAGCTCACGATAGACAAAATCTAGCTCTTCACGAATCTGTTGCGAAAACCATTTGTCCAAAAAACTGTCGTTAGAGTCTTGCCTTAGCTTAATGTGATATTCTGTTACTAATTTTTGGAAAGTGCTGTTGAATTCCAGTTCTTTAGCTGCACCATAGCTTTTTTCGTCTATCTCATTGTGGTGCAAGCGATACTTGTACTCAGGAACAGGAAAGTTAATACTGTTGAACTTAGATAATTCGGATAGCAGTTTCTCTTCAAACTCCATGACATGAGAATCAGTTAAAAAACACCGCAACGCCAAGCTAATACGATTGATTTCCTTTTGTACATCTACCAAATCGTATTTCATAACCTTGCAACTGGAAATTAACACGTTGAATGCGGAGATATCAATCCCTATGGCATTTAACCCTAGTTCGTTAGCCTGCACAAGAGTAGTCCCGCTCCCCGAAAACGGATCCAGAACAATGTCTCCCTGATGAAAGAAACTCTCAGTTTTGAATTTGTCTGTGTGACTATCCAGAAAGTACTCCACTAACTGAGGAATGAACTTCCCTTTGTATGGATGCAAGCGGTGTACATGCTTTGTGGTTTCTGCTTCCGTGTATTTTTCAAAAGAAAGCACCCAATTAAGATCTTGCCCAAGTTGCTCTCGCCAAGAACTTTCTCTGCTTTCGTTGTATGCGTTGTAATAGTTAAGCAAATCCCCTTTGGATATAAAAGTATTGCCATTTTCGCCGTATTTGCGGATCCTGCCATACTGGACAAGATAGCTGATATTGGAAGTGGATACTTTCCTGCCAAGATGAGACGATGCCCATTTACTGGCTTCCTGTAAGTTTAAAAGGTCTGCTTTTTCGATCGCCATCGATATCTTTCCTCCATTAATATGAGATATCCCGTGTATGGTTTAAATCCTTAAGTTCATTCATTATATGTGCCTGATTTATGTCAACAAAAAGCTCTCCAGAGTGAGACACCAATCAAATACGTTAGGATTGACAAAAACAGGCTTTGTAAAATGCTGACTTTGCGTAATTAAAGCAGTAACAAAGAGACAAAGTGATGATGTAATGAAGTAACAAAATGTTGATAGATAAGGAGTTTTGTTGTGAAAACCCATAAAGATTTAGATGCTTGGAAAAATGGAATTGAACTTGTAGTACTTATTTATGGCCTAACCAAGAGTTTCCCTAAGGATGAGCTATACGGGTTAACTTCCCAAATGAGGCGTGCAGCAATATCCATCCCATCTAATATCGCAGAAGGTGCTGGGAGAAATCACGATAAGGTATTCCTGCAGTTCCTTTATATTGCATTGGGTAGCCTTGCAGAGCTGGAAACGCAGCTTGTCATTACAGAACGCTTAAATTATATACCCGTCCAAGAACTGGACATCCCGATTAACTTGATAAAACTAATTCGATCACAGGTATCGGGTTTGGTGAATTATGTTAGGAATAAGTGACAAAGTGACAAAGTGACAAAGTGATAGAGTGAAGAAGTTGAGAAGTAATATGGTAATAATGTTATGAAGGCCTGCCAACACATTGTTACTTCATCACCTCGTCACTTTGTTACTTCATCACATTGTTACTTCATCACTTTGTTACTTCGTTACCTTACTAAACGCATAGAGGAATAATGAGAAAATACATAGTATCAATCGTAGGGCGTCCCAATGTAGGGAAATCGACCCTTTTTAACCGCTTATGCCGAAAGCGCATGGCGATAGTGGATTTTGAAGCCGGAATCACCCGCGACCGTAAATATGAAGACGTGGAATGGAACGGTAAGGTTTTTAAGCTGGTGGATACCGGCGGTATCATCTATGACAGCACCGAAACCATGGATAAGATGATTCAGCATCAGGCTATTCTGGCGATCGATGAATCCGATCTCATTATCTTTATGGTGGATGCCCAGACTGGAACGACGGATTTGGATAAAGCCATCGCCAAAATCCTTTTCCCTCATCGCAGTAAAGTGATGCTGGTGGCAAATAAGGCAGACAGTGAAAAGTTTGAATGGGAAGTGTACGATTTCCTTCAGCTTGGGTTCAGTGATGCCTTCCCCATTTCCGCTTCGCATGGCAGAAACACCGGTAATTTCCTGGATGAATTGCTCTCCCTGATGCCCGATACGCAGGAAGCCTATGCAGAAGAAAAACCCACCACAACCCGGATAGCCGTGGTTGGCAAACCCAATGTGGGAAAATCAAGCATCGTGAATCTGCTGCTTGGCGATGAAAAACAGATTGTTACCGATATCCCAGGCACCACCAGAGATTCCATCGATACCCCCTTCCGTTACCATGGCAAGGAATATGTGTTGATAGATACTGCTGGACTGAGGCGTAAAACCAAGGTTAATTATGGCGTGGAGTACTTTTCTTCCATGCGTACTATCGATGCCGTGGATAGATGCGATATCGTAGTACTCGTACTTACTGCCGATGAAGAGCTTAGCACGCAGGATATCAAGATCGCCAGTTATGCAAACCGCAGGATGAAAGAAGTGATGGTGGTTTACAATAAATGGGATTTGGTGGACAAAAGCACCGGAACCACCATGGAATACACCAAAGAACTGCATTACCAGATGCCGTTCTTGCAATTTGCTCCTGTGCTGTTTATTTCCGCCAAAACCAGCCAGCGTATAAACAAGATTATGGAAACCGTATTGGTTATAGAAGAAGAAAGCCAAAAGCGCATCCCTACTGGTGAATTGAACCGCTTTATGGAAACTGTGGTGGAGCACCGTCCCCCCACTCACCCATCAGGAAAGCATATCCGGATTTACTACCTTACTCAGGCAGCCGTGAAACCGCCTACTTTCATCTTTTTCTGCAATACCCCAAACCTGATAACGGAGAACTATCGTCGTTTCATCCACAACCAGATTAGAGAAATGTTCAAGTTTGAAGGGGTTAGCATCAGGCTAATCTTCAAGGGACGCAAGAAAGACGAAGATGACGAGGCTAACAAAAACGGCAGCCGCGAAGGCAAACTTAAAAAGAATGATGCTAAGAGAACCAGAAACAGAAGCTTCGGAGCTCATGACGGCACAACCAGCCCTTCCATGACCTACGAAGCTAAGAAAAAGGACAAGCATGAAGAGTAGTCTGTTCCCCTTTATCCTGCCGCTATTTGCCTATCTATTGGGCAGCGTCCCCTTTGGGTGGATTATCGCTAAAGTATTTTACCACAAGGATATCCGCAAGGGTGGAAGCGGTAATGTGGGCGCTACTAATGCACTGCGACTTTATGGTACCACCACGGGGGTAATAGTGCTGCTGCTGGATATGGGGAAAGGATTTCTCGCCACTCAACTGGCAATATACTTGATGCCAAGTGGAAGCCCTATCGTGGCTATGTGTGCCTTGTTTGTAATCCTGGGGCATGTATTCCCGCTGTATTTAGGCTTTAAAGGTGGCAAAGGCGTTGCCACTGCGGGCGGTGCTTTCCTGGCTTTGGCTCCGATGAGTTTACTGTTTGCGTTGGGAGTATTTATCCTTATTACCGCCGTTAGCAGATACGTTTCCATGGGCAGCATCATAGCTGCAATAGTCTTTTTAATCCACAGTCTTTGGCAGATAAAGCTCGCTGAGAAGACAGATTATGCCTCTGTAGTGTTGATTGCTTTGGTGGTGCTGATGATTGTGATAAAACACAAGGAGAATCTTGTGCGCCTCGTGAAAGGGACTGAACATAAGATAGTATTTACCAGAAAGGGTAAAGGATAATGTGCGGAATCATTGGAGTTTGCGGCGCTGAGTATGCTGCCCACATGGCAGCATTGGGGCTTTTTGCAGAACAACATCGTGGGCAGGAAAGCTGCGGAATGGCAGTAAGCGATGGTGCGGTAATTCGCTTACGCAAGAAAATGGGTTTGGTTAAAGACGTTTTTACTGATGACCGCCTGCAAGAGCTTCCCGGAAATATAGCAATCGGCCATGTCCGCTATCCCACCAAGGGTAGTGCCACTGAATTTAATACCCAGCCCCATTTGGTGGAAACCTTATATGGACCCACTTATGCCTTAGCTTCAAACGGAGATTTGGTAAACTACAATGAAATTCGAAAACTCTTGGAAGCAGAAAAGGTTTATTTCAAAAGTGACAACGATGGAGAGCTGTTAGTCAAATACATAGCATATCGCATTATCCGCCATGGAGATGAAATCAGCGAAGCAATCCGACACTTGATGAAAGATGTTAAAGGGGCATATTCCTGTGTGCTCTGCAATCGCACCGAGCTTTATGTGTTTCGTGATCCACACAGCATTCGCCCTATGGTTTGGGGTATCGCTCCCAGCGGTGCAGTTGTAGTAGCATCGGAGAGTTGCGCTTTAGATACTCTGGATGTGGTGAATCGCCATGAAGTACCGCCTGCTGGAATCATACGCATCAGCAGCGACCCTGACCATGTGGGAGCAAATCAAATCCTCGTTATCGAAAATGACCCCAATCTCTACCGCAAGAATAGCAGTGAGAAACACTGTATTTTTGAGCATATATACTTTTCCCGTCCGGATAGCTATCACTTTGGCGAAGATGTTTACCGGGTGCGCGAAAACATCGGCGCAGCCATGGCAGCGAATGATGCAGGATTAAATCCGGATATCATTGTACCGGTGCCGGATTCATCCAATTTCATCGGAATCGGCTATGCCAATGCGAGTAAGGTTCCTATATCTTTGGGGCTAATCCGCAATCACTATGTGGGCAGAACATTTATCAAACCGGAACAGACGATTAGAGATGAAAGCGTGCGTCAGAAATTTAACGTGTTGCCGAATTTCTTTAAGGGAAAGAAGATAGTGCTGATAGACGATAGTATTGTCCGTGGCACCACCATCAGGAAAATTGTTAAGCTGATTAAAAACGCTGGCGCTACTGAAATCCACCTGCGTATTGGCAGTCCGCAAGTATGCCATTCCTGCTATTATGGCATTGATACCCCCGATGCCAAAGAACTTGTGGCAAATTGCCATAGCCTGGAAGAGATCCGCAGCAGAACTGGTGTAGATAGCTTGAAGCACCTCTCCATGGATGATTTACGGAAGTGTGTGCAAGAGCCGGATAATTACTGTTATGCTTGTTTTAATGGAGAATACCCATTAGGAGTGCCACATTGAAAAGCCAGACAATACCGAAGCTAAAAACCTGCTTGCAAGGGTTCTCTAAACGCCGGATAATGGTGATTGGTGATATTATGCTGGACGAATACCTCTGGGGAAAAGTACAGAGAATTTCAGCAGAAGCACCGGTGCCCATAATTGAACTTAACCACGAAGAATACCGTTTGGGAGGCGCAGCAAATGTAGCTTTGAATCTTGCTGCACTGGGAGCTAAAGTAGATTTGGTGGGAGTTTGTGGTAAGGATAGCTATGCACAGACAGTTCTGTCTTTATTGAAGCAGCAGAACCTCTCTTCATCCGGCATCTTTGCAGACAGCAGCCGCCCTACTACCCTGAAAACGAGGATTGGAGCAGTAAGCCAGCAAATAGTTCGTCTCGATAGAGAGGATACTTCCGATATAGATGCCAGTTTAAAAGAATCAATTCTGGAATATGTTAAAAACGGACTTCAGCATTGTGACGCTATAGTTATCGAGGATTACGACAAAGGCTTGCTGAATAAGGATTCGGTGGAAAGCATTTTGCAACTGGCAGCACGCAAAAACATCCCTGTGGTTGTTGATCCGAAGAAAAAGAACTTTGGATTTTACCGAGGTGTGGAGATTTTTAAACCCAATTACCTGGAAACACAGAATTACATGGGTGAGCACTTTAGTGATCTAGATAGCTTCTTTGCAGCGGCTAAAGCAATGCAAAAAGACCTGCAATGCAAGCATCTTGTGGTTACATGTGGAAGCGAAGGAATGTATGTTTTCACTATGGGTAAAACCCCGCAACACCTGCCCAGCTTTGCGAAGGAAGTATTTGATGTGTCTGGTGCGGGAGATACGGTAATTAGTTCACTTTGCCTTGCTTATCTTGATTTAAAAGATATTATGACTGCCGCCTTAATCGCAAATCACGCTGCTGCCGTGGTGGTGGCAAAACACGGAACGGCTACAGTGAATTGCAAAGAAATATTGGATAGTTTTGATGGACAACAATAAGCTGGTTGCTTGGGATGCCATAGAAGCGCTTAGCAAAAGGCTGCATACTGAAGGAAAACGCATTGTATTTACCAATGGCTGTTTTGACATCCTGCATGCCGGGCATGTCCTCTATCTGCAAAGTGCCAAAGCATTGGGAGATATATTGATTGTGGGCTTGAACAGCGATGAATCAGTTTCACGCCTAAAAGGGAAAAGCCGCCCCATAGTAAACCAGGAAGAACGGGGCATTGTGCTATCAGGCTTAGAATCTATAGATTATCTCTGCGTTTTCAGCCAGGATACTCCCTTGCAACTTATTGAGCAGCTCAAACCTGATGTGTTGGTGAAAGGCGGAGATTGGCAAACTTCCCAGATAGTGGGAGCAGATTTCGTGATGAGCTATGGAGGAGAAGTTCATAGCTTGGAGTTTGTTAAGGGTATCTCCAGCAGCAAAATCATTGAACGAATCTTGCAAAGAGGAGCCCATGACTGAAGAAGTGATTGAAGACAGTGGCTTGGTAACCGCTATAAATGGGAAAATAGCAACTGTCCAAATCGAGCGTGGAGCGGGATGTAAAAGCTGTAGTATGCATGGGTTTTGCATGAAGAATGTGCCCACCGAGTTTGATTTGGCTACCGAAATAGTTTTAGAGCCTGGAGACAGGGTTTTGTTGGATTTTTCACCTTCAGGAAGAATACTGGTTTCGTTGCTAATTTTTGGGTTACCTCTGGTATTTCTATTTGGGGGCTTTATCGTTGCTTCACAATGGATAAGTGAAATACTATCTATTTTGGTTGGTTTTTCTGCACTTGCCTTTAGCTTCTTATTGATACGAATAATAGATGGCAAGTTTGGCAAAAAACTGGATATCCGTATTGCGAGGAAATTATGAGAATTCGTTTAAATGAGATGGTCTTTTATGGCTATCATGGCGTTCATGCTGAAGAGCGCAAGCTTGGGCAAAGGTTCATCGTTAGCATTACCCTATATACAGATAACGATTTAGATAAAGACATCAGGAATCTGGAAGATACGGTTGATTACACAAAAGTGTATGACGAAGTGAAAGAGATCATGGAAACAAATCAGTTTCAACTGCTGGAAAGCTGTGCCAATACCGTAGCAGATAAATTGATGGCAGATTTTCCCCTGGTGCAAAGACTTAAGATATGCATTCAAAAACCCTCGGTGCCAATCCAGGGAAGCTTGAAATCCGTAGAAGTAGAGCTACGGCGCAAACGCGGATGATTTACCACCTTTGTTTGGGAGCAAACATGAACGAGCCAGAGCAGCAGATTAGCACGGCTATTAGTTCCATTGAAGCAGAGCAGGAGATAAGTGTCTTGCGCAAAAGCAGCCTCATAAAAAGCGCGCCTTACGGCAAAACTGACCAAGCTGATTTTTACAACCAAGTTATAGAAATAGACAGCTCTCTCATCCCTCAGTTACTACTGGAAAAGCTACTGGCTATCGAAACTAAGCTGGGACGCATCCGCATGGAGAAATGGGGCGAGCGCATAATAGATATCGATATTCTATTGGCAGAAGACCTCATCTATCAATCCGATGGCAAGAGCAAAGATGACGTTTTACATGAATTAACAATTCCACATCCTGATTTTCACAATCGTGAGTTTGCCTTAAGGCTGCTAACAGAATTGATACCGGATTATATTCACCCCATCCAGCATAAAAGTATTAGCGAATTATACGATCTCTTAATAAACAGTGGAGGAACACAATGAGTTCTCTTGCAGCGATAATCCTTGCTGCCGGAAAAGGCACCCGGATGAAATCTGAACGTGCCAAAGTTACATTCCCAGTAGCAGATAAGCCTATGGTTCAGCGAGTGGTGGACACAGCCCTGGCAATGAAATGTGAACGTATTTGCATCGTGGTTGGTTATTTGAAAGAAACAGTTATCTCTTGTCTGGAAGAGAACGACCGCCTGGAGTTTATTGAACAGAAAGAGCAATTGGGAACGGGTCATGCAGTATCAATCACCGCATCTTTGTTCAAGAATCCCGAACAGGATATTCTCATCTTATGCGGAGATGTACCCCTACTTACACCCCAAACGGTTAATCGAATATATCAGGAACATCTGGCTACTAAAGCTGCGTGTACCGTGCTGACTGCTTTCTTAGATGATCCCGGTAAATATGGAAGAATGCTAAGAGATAAAGACGGGAAACTTTGCGGAATCATTGAGTATAAAGATGCTTCTGAAGAACAGCGTCAGATTAAAGAATGGAACACTGGGATATACTGTTTCAAGGCTAAGGATATGTTTGAGGCACTAAGTAATACTTCCAACAAAAACCAACAAGGTGAGTTCTATTTAACTGATACCGTTGAGATTCTGTACAAAGCCGGTAAAACTGTTAGTTCCGTTATTCTGGATAACTTGATGGAAGTATCTGGCGTAAATTCTCAGGAACAGCTATCAGAACTTGAAGACATCTATGTGGACAATATCCGCAAGAAATGGCTGAACAGTGGGGTGGTAATTCATAATCCCAACACTGTATATATTGGTGATGATGTGCTGATCGAAGCAGATGTAGAAATTCACCAGAATACTTACCTGAAAGGAAAGTGCAGCTTGGAAAAAGGCTGTGTGATTGGACCCAATTGTTATTTGGAACATAGTACCGTATGTAACGATACTATTTTACAAGGACATAACATCTTGGTAAATGCCATCATACATGAGCACGAGATTCTGGAATTTGCTGCGCATGTGATAGAAGAAACACCCTATGAGTAAACCAGAAGACCCTCGCTATCTCTATTCTCCCTGGAGGATGGATTACATTCTGGGGGAAAAAGCCGAGGATTGTGTGATGTGTAGATATCAACAATTGGGTAACGACGAGGAAAACCTGATCCTGTACAGGGCAAAGCATTGCTATGTAATGATGAACCGCTATCCCTACAACAATGGTCATCTGATGATTGTTCCCTATATTCACAAGAGTTGCCTTAGCGATCTGGACAGCGAAACTTGGCTGGAGATGTGCGAGACTATCCGCACCACAGAAAGAATACTAATGGCTTCCTATCACTGTGATGGCATCAATATCGGGCTGAATCTTGGCTGTGCTGCTGGCGCAGGTATTGCAGAGCATCTTCATGTACATTTAGTTCCACGCTGGCTGGGTGATAGCAATTTTATGACGGTCGTCTGTGGGGAAAGAGTTATTCCGGAATATTTCGAAACTGCGTATGCCAGATTAAAACAAGAGTTCGCCAAACTGCCCAATAACAAGGAGTAAGGTATTTGGATTTGACAAACAACGAGCCTCCAGAGAATGTAGCACCGAAGTGGAAGATTTGGCTTCCCATTTGCTTGGGAGTACTGATTATCGTTGTTGCAGCAGTATTTTACTTCAGCAGGCAGCATGGCGATAAATCTCCCGCGGAATATGGAGAAGATAAGCTTCCCGCTATAAAAGTTGTGGTTACCAATGGCTGCGGTTTTGAGCAACTGGCCTCAGAATTTGCGGCAGCATTGACGGGGAAGAATATTGAAGTGGTTAGCCTTGGAGATACATCCAAACCTATCTATGATAAATCTATCATCGTAGTACGAAAAGGTGATATGCAGGATTTAAAGAGGTTGCAGAAAATGACTGGTATCCAACGCTGGACTAGTGCAGTTAACGAATACTATAATGCCGATTTTGAGATTATCGTCGGCAGTGATTATGAGGAGTTTATTAGTGAATAAGATGGAAGAGATATTGGAAGACAATGTCAAACTGCAAGCCATTATTAACTGGCTAACCGACAAAAAAGCAGAAAACATCCGCATCTATGATGTGCAGAATAAAACTGATTATACAGATATTATCGTGGTTTGTGAAGGTAGTGCCGATGTGCATAATAAGGCTATCGCCAATCATTTGATTGATATGGCTAAAGAACAACACTTAAATGTGCTTAGCAAAGAAGGTATCGATTATGGACAGTGGATACTAATAGACATTGGCGATATGATTGTCCATATTTTCCTGCCCCAAACACGTGAGTATTACAAGATAGACGACTTTTTTAGTAAAGTAAAGAATCGCATTCCCGGAGAAGAAATCCAATGATCAAAGAAATCCTGCATAGTCATATAACTGAGGTGATGGACGCTCTGCAGTTTAGCCACGAAAAGGAGTTTATCGTTGAGATTCCCAATAACAATGAATTTGGGGATTACTCCAGCAATGTTGCCCTGATCTTAGGCAAGGAAAACAAACTTGCTCCCAAGTTGTTAGCCGAAAAGCTGATCAAGGAACTAAAGAAGAACAAAGCCTACAAGAAGCTAGAAATTGCCGGCCCTGGCTTTATAAACTTCTATTTAGCTCCCAGCTTATACCAAGCGGCGTTCTGGGAAATATATAAGTTAGAAGATTATGGTCGCAGCGATTACGGCAAGCAGGAAAAAGTGCTACTGGAGTTTGTAAGTGCAAACCCAACCGGACCTTTGAATATCGTTAGCGCCCGCGCTGCCGCTTTTGGAGATACTCTATACCGGATTATGAGCCATACCGGATACAATCCTGCCCGTGAGTTTTATATTAACGATGCCGGCAATCAAGTGGATATTTTAGCTGAATCCTTAGAGCTGCGTTTGCGCGAACTGCACGGAGAAAAGATTGGTGATTTCCCCTATGAAGCTTATCACGGAGAGTACGTTAAACATCTTGCCCAAAGGTTGAATGCGCTGGAAGGAAGCAGGGTATTTATGCTTACCGAGAAAGACCGCATGGATCACCTAAAGGAATTTGCCCTCTCGGAACTATTGGAAATGCAACGTAGCAGTCTGGAGAAATTCGGGGTTACTTTTGAAGGCTGGGTATCGGAAAAGACACTGCGCATGGAAGGCGTTGTAGAAGAAGTTCTTTCATACCTTACCGAAGCAGAATGCACTTACGAAAAAGAAGACGCAATATGGTTTTGCTCCACTAAATATGGAGACGATAAAGACCGTGTTTTGATGAAATCAGATGGTTCCATCACTTATTTTGTGCCCGATTTGGCTTATCACCTCACTAAAATCCAGCGTGGCTATACCAAGCTGATAGATGTCTTTGGGCCAGACCACCACGGCTATGTTCCCCGCATCAGGGCTGCTTTCCGCGCCTTGAATTACGACGATACGATGCTGGAATTCATTTTCCTGCAACAGGTGAACCTTTTCGAAAGCGGCGAACGCGTAAAAATGAGTAAACGTGCCGGCAAGATAGTAACCATGGACGAGCTTATTAGTGTAGTTGGCAAAGATGCTGCCCGCTATTTCTTTATTGCCCGCAAGGCAAATGCCCACCTGAATTTTGATTTGGAACTGGCCATGAAACAGAATAATGAGAATCCTGTGTATTATTGCCAATACGCCTTCGCACGTATTTGCAGCATGATAAAGAAAGCCCGTAAGGAAAAGATCTATCCCAAGCATTTCAAGAAGGATATGATCGCCAAACTTACCAAGCCTGAAGAGCTGGCGATTATCCAGAAACTGGCCGATTTACCAGAATTATTAATCCTCATCTCAATACACAGAGAACCTCACCGTTTAGCTACTTACCTTGAAGATCTTTCAGGGATGCTGCATCGCTATTATGCCCGTTACCAGATTGTCAGCTTAAAAAACACCGATCTTACCCATTCACGGTTGATGCTGATTTATACGGTTAAACATGTAATGAGTATTTGCTTCGACCTTATGGGGATATCTGCTCCAGAAAAGATGTAGAGACAAATGGAACCAAGGCTGCGTGCCACTTGCGAAGACGATTTCGAGGCTTTTTATGTTATCGAACAAAAGGCATTCCCCCATCCCTGGCCGATGGATGCCTTCACGGATTTTCTGTTGCCTTGGTCTTGGACGCTGCTTTACAATGACCAAATAGTTGGCTATATCTTCTATCACGGCGTGGAGGATGAAATGGTGATAATCAACTTTGCTGTCGATCCCCAATATCATGGACGTGGTTGGGGAGAATTTCTACTTAAGGAAAGCTTGCAAATTATGCATGATAATGGAGTATCCCGTTTCTTTCTGGATGTCAGGCCTTCAAACCAAGCAGCCAGAGGATTATACGAAAAGTATGGTTTTACTAGCATTGCAATTCGCAAGAACTACTACGACCACCCGGAAGAAGATGCTATCGTTATGGGGAAGATTTACACATGACTTATGAACACGATTTCTTAGTTATTGGTAGTGGCATTGCAGGGCTGATCTATGCTCTGCAGGTGTCCCGCATGGGCACTGTTGCAGTGGTAAGCAAAAGCGGATTATTCGATTGTAATACGGATTATGCTCAGGGTGGTATCGCTGCTGCTATAGACGTTAAAGATTCCTTCGCAGAACATATTGAGGACACCTTTCAAGCCGGTGCGGAATTGGGCAAACGCCAAGTTATCCGACAAATAATTGAAGCCGGGCCTGAGCTTATCCAGTATCTGATAGATTTGGGCACGGATTTTACCCGGATGGATGAAAGCTATGATACCAGCCTGGAAAACCTCTCTCTTACCATGGAAGGTGGACATACCCGCCGTAGAGTAGCCTATGCTGCCGATTCTACCGGACATCAGATCATGGAAGCTTTAATTGCACAATGCAAAGCCAATACTAAGATTGACATCTTTGAAAACCGTATTGCCATCGATCTCATCACTCAACATCATGTAGTACAGGATGAAGGTTTTATCCCGGGTATCTCCTGTTGGGGTGCTTACGTCTTGGATACAGAAAACAATCGGGTAGATATCTTCCGCTCCAAAAAGACGATGATGGCAACCGGCGGAGCTTCCCAAATATATGCACATAATACCAATCCCAGTGTTGCTACAGGTGATGGTATGGCAATGGCAAGGCTTGCCGGAGCTCGGCTTGCCAACATGGAATTTGTTCAGTTTCATCCCACTGCGTTCTGGAGTCCCGATGGCGATACTTTCCTTATCAGTGAAGCGGTACGAGGCGAAGGCGGCATTCTGCGTTTATTGGATGGTTATGCATTTATGGAGGATTACCACCCCAAGGGCAATCTTGCCCCCCGCGATGTGGTTTCCCGTGCTATTGATGCAGAGCTGAAGAAACGAGGCGAGAAATATTGCTATCTGGATGCCACAGGCATTCCTGCGGCTAAACTGCACAGGCATTTCCCTTTCATAGATAGCAAGCTAAAGAGCAAGGGCATCGATTTTACCAAAGACCCCATTCCTGTGGCACCTGCTGCTCACTATTTTTGCGGTGGAGTACTTTCCACAATCGATGGAGCAACGGATATCCGCAATCTCTTTGTGGCGGGAG
>JALNXT010000217.1 GCA_023230245.1 Candidatus Cloacimonadota bacterium | reverse complement strand
TCCATAACGGCCCAGTGTACTTAGAAGCTCATAATAAGCTATCTTAACTTCCTGTAATGTAATCCTGTTCTGCCAATCTGCCGGACTGTAGCTATCATACAGCAGTATCTGATTTTCATTAGATATAGCTTTCTTGAGATATTCCCGTGCTTCTTTCAGGGGTTTTGCGCTGCTTTCCAATGTCTTGCGATAGGTGGGCGAAATAAGATAAAGCGCAGAGATATAGGCAAATACAGGATTGGAACTGCCCATCTGTTTGATGGCGGATTGAAACTCATCCCACTTTGCTTCGCTGCTAAGGTGATACAATTGGTAGTAGTAAGCTATCTGTGCATACTTGCTCTTGGGGAAGCCTTTATAGAAATCGCTAATTAGCCCCAAAGCAAGACTATCACTTGGTTGAACGCTAATCTCGTCGCTAATCTCTTTTGCCATAGTTTCCACCACTTCATTATATACAGACGATGTGGCAACAGCTAAAGAGATATCAGTGTCATTGCCTTCGAAAGCATAATAATTTAGCACTGCCGCATCCAAGGGATCGCGAAAAGCTTTGATAATCTCTGTTATATCTTCCAGCCAGGAAGTACTGTCCACCTCACTGTTCTGGGTTAAGGAAAGCCATTGCAGAGCAGCATCCATAGAGCAAAATTCTGTTGCAAGCCGCTTGTTGCACAGAATTGCAAGCCCCGGTTGATCACTGCGCAAGGCATAGGAAAGCACGGTTTCCACATCTTCTTTGTTGCCATGATAAGCCTTTTCTAAGATGCTATCTGCGTGTTTCAAAGCAAGGGCATACTGTTCCTTATCTATTAGGAAGTTAAGGTCTGCATTGCTGATGGCAAATAAGCTGAAAATAGTAAAAGTAAGCATGGTTAAAGCTATGTATTTCATAGTATATCCTATAGCTGTTTAATCAGGTTTATCATATCGTTATGGTTAAATGTATAGGTGGTATTACAATAATGGCACACAGGCTCGATTCCATCTACCATAGTGGAAAGCTCTTCTTTGCCAAGTAGCATCAGGGCGTTGGCAAAGCGTTCCCTAGTGCAGGTGCAGCTAAACTCTATCTCACGCTCATCGGTTTGCTGCCAGGGGATGCCTTTAAACACGAACTTATCCAGAATATCTTTAATAGTATAGCCCATATCCATCAGGTCGCTTACATTAGGTGTAGCTTGTATATTGACGCGAAGCTGCTCTGCTTCCAGCTCATCGGCAAAGGGCAATTGCTGAATGATAAAGCCACCCGCAGCACGTATTGTTGCTTCTTTATCGATCAGAATACCCAGATTCACCGCTGTAGGTATCTGTTCGGATTGCAGGTAATACTCTGCCAAATCCTCAGCTATTTCACCGCTAACCAATTGACAAGTACCGCTATAAGGTGTTTTAACTGCATCGTTTCTGATGGTTGTAATAGTCCCTTTGCCCAGGTATTTGCCGGTGAGAAAGTTATCCTTAGGCTCATCGAGGAAAAGGGAAGGATTATGCGCATAGCCTCGCAACTTGCCAGCAGCCGTGCAAATTGCCACAGCGCCTTGTAGCAAGCCTTCGCCATCCACTCTCAAGGTGATCTCTGCTTTGGGATTCTTCAAATCCCAGCTCATCATGGCTGCAGCAGAGAGCAAGCGCCCCAATAATAGGGTAGCAATAGGGGAGAGGTCATGCAGGTCTCTGGCTTTCTGCACCGCCGCCGTATTCTGTACGGCAAAGACTCTGAAATGCTCATCAAAAGCCATGCCTCTCAGGATATAATCTTTATTCATCATCGTTACTCGGCATCTATGAAGATTCCTTTAGGTTTTGCAGCCATCCATTTACTATCGATCACGGTTCCCGGATAGTAGAGCTGCAATATTTCTGTGTATGTTTTGCCTTGCCTTGCCATACGCAGTGCACCCACTTGACACATCCCCACTCCATGACCAGAACCACTTCCTTTCATTTGGATGTTGCCTTTGGGATATATCGCAATAACTCCGCTGGAAACTTGGAAATTCCCTTTTATGTAAAAGAGGGAAGAGGGTAAGCCTCCGAAAGCAGTTCTAATCTTAAACTCATTATCCAGGCGAACATCTTTATTCCCTTCAAGCAGCATACTGGTTATTCTACCGGATCGTCCTCGTGAAAGTATCTTAATATTGCTAATGTAACTCATGCCCAGATTTGCTGCCAGCTTAGTGCAAGTTATGCTCTTTTCCCAGCTTAAGGTGCTTTTTTCCCAAGAGTTCATCTCTGTGGTATCGTATTCATAATTCATCCAACGCCTTACACCAGCTTCAGTGCTCAGGTCGAATGAATCAGCCTCAGGGATGCAGGTTACTCCATTTAGGTGAGCCAGGGGTTTCCCCTTCCAAATAGCACTGGACGAATCTGTTTTGCCTCCACAGCTACTATGATAGGTGGCATCTGCAAAACTATCGCCAACAAACAAAGCTTCATTTTGACAATCACGCACCGCCTTCAGAACAGTCTCATTCACCAGATATTTCCCCTTGTAAACCTGGCAGTGGGTAGCGCTGCAAAGATCATAGCCATCAGCCTTATGGCGGTTATTAACCAACAAGGATAAGGCATGGGTGCGGGCAGCCACCGCTTGCGCCTTCAAAGCTTCAAGAGGTGAATTATTGCCTATCTCGTTAGGAATCACACCTTCAACATATTGCTCCAAAGGCAGGAAGTGGTTTAGTACCAGCTTGTGATTAACTGTTTTTAGCACAAAGCTGCCATCAAAACTCAAGCTGCCGCCATTTACCTTTATTGAAGAGGCACAGTTTATCTTAAGAGGCGTTTCCAGATACATCACATCGCCCTGTTCATTCTGTAGCTTAACGGTGGAATTCACAAGCGGAATCTCCATGATTTTACTGACAGGGATGCGGTTAAGGGAAGCAAATTGCTCAGCAGCTTCACGGCTGCGAAAACTGTTATTCAAGAAATAGAGCAGTTCATGCTTTATCGTCAATTGCGAGTTTTCCCAAGCATAGAATTCTCGTGTTACCACAAGGCTATCGCTTATAATTGCACTAGAAACTTCCTTGTGATCCAGAATGCCAAAATATGACAGCGCTTCCTGATTTGCCAAAGATATCGTAACAATTCCCTTAAATGCTCTGGAAAACAAGCCATCCTGTTCCGAGATCTGAATTTCCGTATTAGGAATTAACGGTGTAAGCTGTATTTGCTTCTCAGCAGCCAGGTTTATCTCCAGATATAGCTGTCCATTTTGGTACTCTGCTGCACTAAGGCTAATCGCCATAATAACTAACAGAGCAATACACAAGCCACGCATGAAGCTTCGTTTATAGTGCCTTATTGCACTACCGAACCGGGGCTTCCTTCGCCATCGGGGATCATCACCTTTATCTCACCAGAGGTGTGAGCAGCCAAAATCATCCCCTGAGACATCACGCCTCGTATCTTACGCGGTTCCAGATTCACCAGCATGGTAATCAGCTTGCCTACCAGGTCTTTAGGCTCATAGCTTTGTGCAATACCGGCAATCAGCTCTCTGGTTTCACTTCCGATATCCACTTTCAGCTTTAGTAGTTTCTCTGTTTTGGGCACAGCCTCCGCTTCCAAAACCTTGGCAAGCCTGATATCCAGCTTGGCAAAATCTTCGTAAGATATGCTTTCCTTGATGGCTGCATATTCGATATCCGGTGCTTGAATAGAGCTTGCCTTCAGCATCTCCAGTTGTTTGTCTATCTCTTCATCTTCCAGCTTACGGAACAGCGGCTTAGTTTCCCTAAGCTGGATGCTGCCTTCCAACAGAGGGTAAGCATCTGCAAATATAGGCTGCAAGGAAAGGTTCATCATCTGCCTTAGTTGTTGCATGTGTTTGGGCAGAATAGGTGTGAAGGCAATAGAGAGCTTGGCAAGCAGATTAACGCACACATACAAGGTCTCGTTCACCTGCGTGCGGTCTGATTTAATCACGCTCCAGGGCTTACGCTCATCAAAATACTTGTTACCCAAACGCGCAATATCCATCACCAACCTGGTATTCTTCTTCACCTGATAATCTTTGTAACCGCTT